>NZ_DAMDQC010000042.1:0-31300 GCF_032082325.1 Pantoea sp. CTOTU50773
CGAGCCGGAAGTGGTGGGCACACCGCTGCAGCGCTGGGGCACGCGCATTAAAATGCTGCATGGCCGCAAGCTGGTGATCGCCTTGCCTTATCTTTGGCTGATCCTGCTGTTTCTGCTGCCGTTCCTGATCGTGCTGAAGATCAGTTTCGCCGATATTGCGCGTGCCATTCCGCCTTACACCGATCTGGTGACCTGGGCCGATGACCAGCTCAATCTGGTGCTGAATCTCGGTAACTACATCACGTTGACGGATGATCCGCTGTATGCCGAAGCCTATCTGACTTCACTCAAGGTGGCGGCAATTTCTACCGTGATCTGTCTGCTGATCGGATATCCACTGGCGTGGGCGGTAGCGCACAGCAAACCTTCAATGCGCACCATCCTGCTGTTGCTGGTGATCTTGCCCTCCTGGACCTCGTTCCTGGTGCGCGTGTACGCGTGGATGGGCTTGCTGAACAACAACGGCATTCTTAACCGCTTCCTGATGTGGCTGGGGGTTATCGATCACCCGCTGGTGATTCTTTACACCAATACCGCGGTGTATATCGGCATTGTTTACTGCTATCTGCCGTTTATGGTGTTGCCGATCTATACCGCGCTAACCCGTATCGACTACTCGCTGGTCGAGGCCTCACTGGATCTGGGCGCGCGTCCGCTTAAAACCTTCTTTAGCGTGATTGTGCCGCTGACCAAAGGCGGGATTATCGCCGGTTCGATGCTGGTGTTTATCCCGGCGGTAGGGGAGTACGTGATCCCAGAACTGCTGGGAGGGCCGGACAGCATCATGATTGGCCGTATTCTATGGCAGGAGTTCTTTAATAACCGTGACTGGCCGGTGGCTTCAGCGCTGGCGGTGATCATTCTGTTGATTTTGATTCTGCCGATCATCTGGTTCCATAAGCATCAAAATCGTGAGTTAGGAGAGAAGGAATGAATCAGTTACCGACCATTCGCTCTCCATGGCGTACGGCGATTTTGGCCGCATGCTTCCTGTTCCTGTACGCGCCGATGCTGCTGCTGGTGGTTTACTCCTTCAACAGCTCGCAGTTGGTCACCGTGTGGGAGAGCTTCTCATTCCACTGGTACAAAGTGCTGTTCCAGGACGATGCGATGCTGGATGCCGTTGGCCTCAGCCTGACTATCGCCGCGCTCTCGGCCACCATGGCGGTGGTGTTGGGCACTATGGCGGCGGTGATCATCGTGCGTTTCGGCCGTTTCCGTGGGCATAGCGGTTTTGCATTTATGCTCACTGCACCGCTGGTGATGCCGGATGTGATCACCGGGTTGTCACTGCTGCTGCTGTTTGTAGCAATGGGCAACACCTTTGGCTGGCCGAGCGATCGCGGCATGCTCACCATCTGGCTGGCGCACGTTACCTTCTGTACCGCTTATGTGGCGGTGGTGATCAACTCCCGTCTGCGCGAGCTGGATCGTTCCATCGAAGAAGCGGCAATGGATCTCGGGGCGACGCCGCTGAAAGTATTCTTCGTGATAACCGTACCCATGATTGCTCCGGCAATTGTCACCGGCTGGCTGCTGGCCTTTACGCTGTCACTCGATGATCTGGTGATTGCCAGCTTCGTCACCGGGCCAGGCGCTACCACGTTGCCAATGGCGATCTTTGCTACCGTGCGACGCGGCGTCAATCCAGAGATCAATGCGTTAGCCTCGTTGATTTTGTTTGTCGTCGGCCTGGTCGGTTTCATCGCCTGGCGCTTTATGGCGCACGAAGAAAAGCAACGTTTACGCGATATTCAGAAAGCTAAACGTGGCTGAAAGCCGTAACATTTGCCAATATAAGAACGGGCCGGTTTAATGGCCCGTTTTTTTATGGTTACGGAGTCAAACCATGTCGGAAACCCTCAAAAACGCGATGGCAAATTCTACGCCTGCACCGGTGATGGTGGCGGGGATCGCCATTATTGCCACGCGCTGTCTCAGCGTGCTGATGCTGGCCAATGAACTGGGTTACGACGAAATGGCTAACTTTGTCCACCGTAGCGCGCAGGCGTGGGATTCCACGCTAATTTTTATCGCCAGTCAGCTGATCTTTCTGTTTGAACTACGCTGTGCCTTTACCCTGTTGCGCGGTAGCAATCGCGGACGATGGGGTTATGTGATGGCGCAAATTATCGTGCTCGGTTATATGCTGATGGCGTCCGTTGGGTGGATCTACCCGGAAATCTTCAGTATTCCCGGTGAGACTAATGCACAGATCATTCATCACACGCTGATGCAGAAAGTGCCGGATGCGCTGGTGGTACTGCTGTTGTTTGTGCCGGCCAGCAGTCGCGCATTTTTCCGCGCCCGGTGATACAATCTGCCCCCGATTTTTCTCCCGATTCTGAATACAGGCCTTTCCATGCATTGCGCGCTTTATGATGCCGGTCGCTGTCGTTCGTGCCAGTGGCTGGAGAAACCCTATCCGCAGCAGCTCAGCGAGAAGCAGTCGCTGCTCGAGCAGTTACTGTCGCAGACCGCGGTGGCTGAGTATTTACCGCCGGTAACCTCCGCGCTGCAGGGTTTTCGTAATAAAGCCAAAATGGTGGTGAGCGGCAGCGTTGAGCGGCCGATTTTTGGCATGGTGGCGCGTGATGGCGATCCAGTTGATCTGTGTGATTGCCCGCTCTATCCCGCCAGCTTTGCGCCGGTGTTCGATGTGCTGAAACCCTTTATTGCCCGCGCCGGATTAACGCCCTACAACGTGGCGCGAAAACGCGGTGAACTGAAATTCTTGCTGCTGACCGAGAGTTCGCAAGGTGGCATGATGCTGCGGTTTGTGCTGCGATCCACCAGCAAGCTGGAGCAGTTGCGTGCGGCCTTGCACTGGCTGCAGCAGCAATTGCCGCAACTGAAAGTGATCTCCGCCAACATCCAGCCGGTGCATATGGCGATTCTGGAAGGGGATGAAGAGATTGCGTTGACGCCGGATCAGGCGCTGGCGGAGTGTTTCAATCAGGTGCCGCTGTATATTCGCCCGCAGAGTTTCTTCCAGACTAACCCGCAGGTCGCCGCCGATTTGTATGCCACGGCGCGTGATTGGGTCGCGGAGCTGCCGGTGTCCAGCATGTGGGATCTGTTCTGCGGCGTGGGCGGTTTCGGCTTGCACTGTGCCACGCCCGAGATGCAGCTGACCGGTATTGAGATCAGTGCGGAAGCCATTGCCTGTGCGCAGCAGTCGGCTGAACAGTTAGGACTCGATAAGGTGAGTTTCGCCGCGCTGGATTCGACCCACTTCGCCACATCGCGTGAGCAGGTGCCACAGTTGGTGCTGGTCAATCCGCCGCGTCGCGGGATTGGTGCTGAGCTGTGTGCTTATCTCTGTGAAATGGCGCCAGACTACATTCTCTATTCAAGCTGCAATCCCAGCACGATGGCGCAGGATATTGCACGTCTGGCCGATTACGCGGTGAGCCGCGTCCAGCTGTTTGATATGTTCCCGCACACCGCACATTTTGAAGTTCTGACATTACTGATTAAGAAGGGTGGAGCCACGTAGCCACCGCCTGAACGGAGGACGTGCAGAACCTGTCAGGTGGCACGCCACGAGGCTCCATAATGCTTATTCCGGGAACCACTTCTGGTTGATTTGCTGCCAGGTGCCATCGGCTTTCAACGCCACCAGCGCGTCATTCATCTCTTTTAACAGCGCTGCATTGCCTTTACGCACCGCAATGCCTAAGCCGGTGCCGAAGTATTCGGTATCGGTGATATGTTCACCCACTGGGCTGAGGTCTTCATTGGCTTTTAGCCACTGATTGACCACCGCACTATCGCCAAATACGCCGTTCAGGCGACCATTTTTCAGATCGAGAATCGCATTCTGATAGCTGTCATAGGCCACGGCGATCACTTCAGGATGTTTCTCCAGCAGGTATTTCTGATGCGTGGTGCCATTCTCCACGCCGACACGCTTGCCTTTCAGTTGGCTGAAGTCGGTGTACTGGCCTTTATGTGCAATCACAATCGCGGAATTTGCGTAGTAGGGCTGAGTGAAATCGACCTGTTTGCTGCGCTCGGCGGTAATATCCATACCCGAGATAACCGCATCATAACGACGGAACTTCAGCGAAGGGATCAGACTGTCAAACGCGTTATTGGTAAAGGTGCAATCCGCTTTCATTTGCTGGCATAAGGCTTTTGCCAGATCGATATCGAAGCCAACGATTTGGTTGTCGTGGTCGAGGGATTCAAACGGGGGATAGGTCGCAGAAGAGGCGAAGCGGATTTTTTCCGCCGCATAAGCATTCATTGCCAGTGTTGCCAGCGCCGCAGCAACAATCCATTTTTTCATTATGTGACTCCTGTAAACCATGCCAGAGATAGAACGGGTTACACGATGCCAGTAAATGAATTTATATGCAAATAATATGATTAAAAAATTACATGCGTTATTGGGGCGTAGCAGCGCGAGATATGACGCGTTTGTCCGCAGCACTTTCACCTCAGACAAACGCGATACTTCGCGCCACTACAACACTCAATTACGGTGTTCGAATGCCAATGCGCGCTTTTCGATTAAACGCATCATCAGCGTGAGCAAACCGTTGACCACCAGATAGATCAGCCCGGCAGCAGCATACACCGTGATGTCATAAGTGCGGCCATACAGCAATTGCCCATGCCCCATCACTTCCATTAGCGTAATGGTGTACGCCAGTGAAGTGCTCTTAAACACTAAAACGACTTCGTTAGAGTAAGAGGAGAGGGCGCGTTTAAACGCATACGGCAGCAGGATACGCAGCGTGTCTTTACGGTTCATCCCCAGCGCAGCGCAGGATTGCCATTGACCCGAAGGGATGGCGCGTACTGCACCGTAAAATAGCTGAGTGGTATAGGCTGCACTGTTGAGCGACAGTGCAATCAGCGCGCACAGCCAGGGCTGTGATAGCAGATGCCATAACCACGGCACGTTCTGAATGCTGGGAAACTGGCCGGGACCGTAATATATCAGGAAGATTTGCACCAGCAGCGGCGTGCCGGTGAACACCGTGATGTAGCCTTTCACCAGCCAGTTGAGCACCGGGACTTTCAGTGAGAGCACGATGGTACACAGCAGCGACAGCACCAGCGCGGCAATCAGTGACGCAATGGTTAAGGTCAGGCTGGTGTGCAGCCCTTTCAGGAGTTCGGGTAAGTAATCCAGCATGCGTCAGGCCCCCCGCTCGAAACGCGTGGTGCGTGATTCAATACGGCGCAGTATCGCCTGACTGAACAGCGTGATGATCAGGTAGACGGCCGCAGCCACCAGATACCAGGTAAAGGGTTCCTGGGTGCGTGTGGCAATGCTTTTGGTTTGCAGCATGATGTCATTCACGCTAATTAGCGACACCAGCGCAGTATCTTTCAATAACACCAACCACTGATTGCCCAGGCCCGGCAGCGCATGACGCCACATTTGTGGCATGATCAGGCGGAAAAAAATCGCCGATTTCTTCATACCCAACGCCTGGCCAGATTCCCATTGGCCGACAGGCACGGCTTTCAGCGCGCCACGCAGCGTTTGGGAGGCGTAGGCCGAGTAAAGCATTGCCAGGGCAATGACGCCGCACAGGAAAGGGCTGACGTCGAAGTTTTCAATCTGAACCTGCACGGGAATGCTAAACAAGCCCAGATTGATATGGAAGCCATCGGATAAGGTCAGTAGCAGCTGTGAGGCACCAAAGTAGACAAACAGCACCACCAGAATTTCCGGCAGGCCACGGATCAGTGTCACCAGCCCGGTACCGATCCACGCCAGCGGTTTCCAGCGGACGGTTTCCCAGCCAGCAAAAATCATCGCCAGCACAAGGCCGGCGATCAGTGCACAAACTGCAAGGCCGACGGTCATGCCGGCGGCGCTTGCGAGTGGAATCATTTCATTCATCAAAGATTACTGCTGGAACCATTTGTTGTAGATGGTTTTGTAAGTGCCGTCAGCTTTGATCTTCTCCAGAGCGGTGTTGAATTTGCCCTGCAGCTCACTGTTGCCCTGACGGACGGCGATACCCAGACCGGTACCGAAGTAATCTTTATCGGTCACTTTCTCACCCAGTGGTGCGAGGTTGGCATTCTGGTTCAGCCATTCGTTCACCACGGCGGTGTCACCGAATACCGCATCAATACGGCCATTTTTCAGGTCCAGAACCGCGTTCTGGTAGCTGTCATAAGGCACAACCGTGATGTCGTTGTGTTTATCAGACAGGTATTTCTGGTGCGTGGTGCCGTTCTGAACGCCAACGCGTTTACCTTTCAGCGCATCCACATTCGCCAGCTTGCCTTTCTGGGCAATAAAGATCGCGGAATTATCGTAGTAAGGCTTGGAGAACAGCACCTGCTTTTCACGCTCTGGGGTGATATCCATACCCGCCATCACGGCGTCAAAACGACGGAACTTCAGGCTGGGGATGAGGCTGTCAAATGCCTGGTTGGTGAAGGTACAGGTCGCATCAATCTCTTTACACAGCGCATTGGCCAGATCGACATCGAAGCCCTGAATTTTGTTGTCAGAATCCACAAATTCAAATGGAGGATATGAAGCTTCAGTGGCGAAACGCAGGGTCTGCGCAGCAGAAGCGCTGAGGCTCAGACCGGCAAGCAGTGCAGCAAGTACGACTTTTTTCATTAGATGCATCCTGACTTAGTGCGAAAGATAATGTGCAAACGCTTCGGTTTGCGGCTGTGTAAAGTGGCTGGCATCGCCTTGCTCAACGATATGGCCGTTCTCCATGTACACCACGCGGCTGGCGGTTTTGCGCGCCACTTCGACTTCGTGGGTCACAATCACCTGGGTGATCTGCGTTTGTGCCAGCGCACGAAGGATGCTGACGATCTGCGCGGTGATTTCAGGGTCGAGCGCGGCGGTGGGTTCGTCGAACAACAGCACCTGCGGCTCCATCATCAACGCTCGGGCAATCGCCACACGTTGTTGCTGGCCACCAGAAAGATGCAATGGAAAACGATCGGCAAAGGGGGTCAGACGCAGACGTTCCAGCAGTTTGTCGGCACGCGCACGCGCGGCGTCTTTGCTGAGACCGAGCACGCGGCACGGTGCTTCAATCAGATTCTGCACCACGGTGAGGTGAGGCCACAGATTGTATTGCTGGAACACCATGCCCACGTTTTGGCGCAGTTCACGGATTGCGCTGTCTGACGGCGCTTTGCTGAAGTCGAAGTGATTCCCGGCAATCTGCAGGCTGCCTGAACGCGGCTGCTCCAGCAGATTGAGGACGCGCAGGAGCGAACTTTTACCCGCGCCACTCGGCCCGAGCAACACCAGCGTCTCTCCCTGCGGACAAGCCAGGTTGATATCGAACAGTGCCTGATGGGCACCGTAAAAACAGTTTATGGCGTTTAGTTGAATACCCATGCGCAAAAAATGAATAGTAATTAGTGCCGCGAATCTTAACGTCACCAGAATAGTTATGCAATTGTGGTGGGTTAAAATTTATTAAACAGCAGTGAAGTCCCAAAAGCGTAGCACAATATCGCGCAGGTCAACGCCGGGAAGGGCTCGCTGGCTGCAATTTATTGATGAAAAATTAACAAAAAACGCCGCAAAGATGCGGCGCGCTTATGTTTAGAACTGAGTGCTGTAAAATTGAACAGCTATTTCTTCTCTTCCAGCAGCTGGCTGAGCGATCCGCCGCCTGCGTGCGGCCAGTCACCGACGTAACGAATATCATCCACCGCCCAGCAGGTTCCTTCGTGAATCATCAATACCTCGTCATGCCAGCTTTTGCCATCACGGCTCAAATCGACGCGCAGTGGGATGTTACGTGCATCGCGATTAGGAATGGTTGAGGCGCTGGCAACATCGGCGGACGTGGGACCCTGTGCGAGGCTGGAGAACAGATCGCCCTGGCTCCATGAGGCAGGTTTGCTGCTCTGCGTGCTGGCGCTCAGCAGTTTCTGATACAGGCGATCGCTCAGGTAAGGGCGATATTTCGCCAGCGCGGTGCTATCGGGCAGACCCTGGCTGGGCTGGCTGATGCGCAAATCGTAAAACTGCTGCGCGACGCTATCTGGGCCACCGTCGGCACAGCTGGCAGTGCGCGGTCCGTTATCCTTGATCACCGGTTCAACGGTGGTACAGGCACTGAGCAGTAACGCAGCGGGAACAAGCAGCGCAAAGGCATTGTTTCTCATCTCGATTTCCTTATTGTTCACTGGCAAAGCGTCATTTTTAGCATAGAGTATAGTCTTGCTTTTACGCCGTACGAGCTGTTCACCTCAGGAGAGAAAAATGAAATTTTCCACCACGCCCACCTTAGAAGGGCACAGCATCACTGAATATTGCGGTGTGGTTACCGGTGAAGCGATTCTCGGGGCCAACATTTTCCGTGACTTCTTTGCCGGGATTCGCGATATCGTCGGTGGTCGTTCCGGTGCTTATGAAAAAGAGCTGCGCAAAGCGCGACAGATCGCGTTTGAAGAGCTGGAAGAGCAGGCAAAGGCGCTGGGCGCGAATGCGGTCGTCGGCATTGATATCGATTATGAAACCGTGGGCAAAGACAGCAGCATGCTGATGGTCAGTGTGACCGGTACCGCAGTGATTATTCGCTGATGCGTTTTGCTGTTCTGTTGGCGCTGGCGTTTTTACTGAGTGCCTGTCAGTCGTCTGTTGAGCCGCGCAACGGCTACTGGGTCGATACCGCGCATCCGGCGCAGGGTGCGCGGCCACGCATTAAAGTGGTGGTGATCCATTATACCGCCGAAGATCTGCCATCCTCGCTGGCCACGCTCACCGATCGTGAAGTCAGTGCCCACTATTTGATCCCGCAGCAGCCGGCGCAAAAAGGCGGCCAGGGCGTCATCTGGCAACTGGTGCCGGAGCGCGAACTGGCGTGGCATGCCGGGCCGAGTTTCTGGCGCGGTGCGACCCGTATCAATGACACCTCGATTGGCATTGAGATCGTCAATCGTGGCTACACGCGGACATTAACCGGCGTGGAGTGGCAGCCTTTTACGCCCGCGCAAATCAGTGTGCTGGTGGCGCTGGTGAAAGATATCACGCAGCGTTATGCCATCACGCCTGAAAATCTGGTGGGGCACAGCGATATCGCGCCGCAGCGTAAACAGGATCCTGGCCCCCTGTTCCCGTGGCAGCAGTTGGCGCAGCAGGGGCTGGGCGCATGGCCCGATAGCGCCACCGTGCAGCGCTATCTCAATGGGCTCGCAGCGGATGCGCCCATCGATCAGGCCGAACTGCTGGATGTGCTGCAGCGCTATGGTTATGACGTCAATTCAGCGAATACCCCGACAATGCAGCGTAAGCTGATTGCGGCGTTTCAGATGCACTTCCGTGCGCGGGATTATCGAGGCATCGCCGATGCGGAAACGCTGGCGATAGCTCGGGCGCTGCTGGCGAAATACGGCGCAGCGCAGTGAAGAGACGGTGTATGGCATCGCCGATGCGGAAACGCTGGCGATAGCTCGGGCGCTGCTGGTGAAATACGGTGCGGCTGAAACAGGGCCTCGCGTTGGTGAGCTTGTGGATGGCCCGAAAGCCGTCCCTGCAAGACACTTTGCGGCCTGTTACGCTAAAAACGCCTGCCAGTGCGCAACCAGACGTTGTAAATCCTGGCGGCTGACATCGAGGTGGGTGGCAATGCGCGTGACCGGACCCACGCTCATCAGCACATCGCCGGAGTGCATCCAGCTTTTCAGTGCGTCAACCTGATCCGCCGGTACTTTCACAAACAACATGTTGGTGTGCTGATTCAGTACCTCAACCCCTATGGCGCTGAGCTGTTCAGCCAGCCACGCGGCATTGTCGTGATCTTCTTTCAGGCGCGCCACGTTGTGCTTCAGCGCGTACAGACCCGCCGCCGCCAGGATGCCCGCCTGACGCATGCCGCCGCCGGTCATCTTACGCCAGCGACGCGCCTGCTCAATGTAGGCTTCATCACCGCACAGCAGTGAACCCACCGGGGTGCCGAGTCCTTTGGACAGGCAGATGGTCAGCGTGTCGCAATAACGCGCGATATCCTTTAGCTCAACATTTTGCGCCACCACCGCGTTGAAGATACGGGCACCATCAATGTGCAGCGCCAGTTTGTGTTCGCGCGTTAACTTCCACGCTTGTTCCAGATAGCTCTGCGACAGCACTTTGCCGTGATGGGTGTTTTCCAGGCTCAGCAGGCGCGTGCGCGCAAAGTGGATATCATCGGGTTTGATAGCGGCAACGATATCCGCCAGCGGCAGCGACCCATCCTCGGCGTGCGAGATCGGTTGTGGCTGAATACTGCCCAGTACCGCCGCGCCACCCGCTTCGTATTTGTAGTTATGTGCCTGTTGACCGACGATATATTCATCGCCGCGCTGGCAGTGACACAGCAGCGCCACCAGGTTGGCTTGCGTGCCGGTCGGGAAGAACAGCGCTGCGGCTTTGCCACTCAGGCGGGCGGCCTCGATTTCCAGCGCATTGACGGTGGGATCGTCACGATAGACATCATCGCCAGTTTCGGCGGCCATCATCGCATCCAGCATGGCGGCACTTGGGCGGGTTACGGTATCACTGCGTAAATCGATCACATCGCTCTCCTGAAACAAAAAAGCGGGCTGAGCGCCCGCGTTGTGAGTTATCTGGCCTGGTTATCCGTTTTACCTCAGCCAGTTGGTTTTCGCCAGTTCAACAATCTCATCACCCCGTCCATTCAGAATCGCGCGCAGCATGTACAGGCTGAATCCTTTGGCCTGCTCGGCTTTGATCTGCGGCGGCATCGACAGCTCTTCCTTAGCGGTGATCGCATCGATCAGTACCGGGCCATCATGCGCAAACGCCTGTTCCAGCGCGCTGTTGAGTTCAGAGGCTTTCTCGACGCGAATGCCTTTAATGCCGCAGGCGGTGGCAATGGCGGCAAAATCCGGGTTCTCCAGATCGGTGCCGTCGGTAAGGTAACCACCGGCTTTCATCTCCATCGCCACGAAGCCCAGCACGCTGTTATTGAAGATCACCAGCTTCACCGGCAGTTTCAGTTGTGCCACCGAAATAAAGTCGCCCATCAACATACTGAAGCCGCCATCACCGCACAGCGCCACGACCTGACGCTGCTTATCGATTGCCTGAGCGCCGAGCGCCTGTGGCATCGCGTTAGCCATCGAACCGTGGTTGAACGATCCCAGCAAACGGCGCTTGCCATTCATCTTCAGGTAACGTGCGGCCCAAACGGTGGGCGTGCCGACATCACAGGTGAAAATGGCATCTTCAGCCGCGTAATGGCTGATTTGCTGCGCCAGATATTGCGGATGAATCGCCTGTTTATCATTGGCGGTGGCCAGCTCATCCAGACCTTTTCGCGCATCCACATAGTGTTCCAACGCGCTGTCGAGATGATGACGATCGTTTTTGCTGTTGAGCTGCGGCTGCAGCGCCTGCAATGTGGCTTTGATATCCCCAATCAGCGCCATATTGACATGGCTGTGTGCGCCAAGGCTGGCGGGATTGATATCAATCTGGATGATATTGGCATCAGCCGGATAAAACGGGCGATAAGGGAACTGTGTGCCCAGCAGCACCAGCGTGTCGGCGTTCATCATGGCGTGATAACCGGATGAGAAGCCGATTAAGCCGGTCATGCCGACGTCGTAAGGATTATCGTACTCGATGTGCTCTTTTCCGCGCATGGCATGCACCACGGGCGCTTTCAGCGTTTCTGCCAGCTTCACCACTTCTGCATGCGCGCCAGCACAGCCGCTGCCGCACATCAAGGTAATATTTTCTGCGTCGTTCAGCGTTTCAGCCAGGCGGGCAATCTCGCTGGCGTTGGGCACAATATGTGGCAACTGCGGTGAATACCATTCACTGCGTGCGCCTTCCGGTGCCGGTTTCAACGCCACATCGCCGGGAATGACAATCACGGATACACCACGATTAAGGATGGCTTTGCGCATCGCAATCCCCAACACTTGCGGCAACTGCTCTGGGTTAGAGACTAATTCGCAGTAATGGCTGCATTCGCGGAATAGCTCCTGCGGATGCGTCTCCTGAAAATAGCCGCTGCCGATTTCGCTGGAAGGGATATGTGCGGCGATCGCCAGTACCGGAACGTGGTTGCGATGACAATCGAACAGTCCGTTAATCAGATGGAGGTTTCCGGGGCCACAGGAACCGGCACATACCGCCAGCTCGCCGCTGATTTGAGCCTCAGCGCCGGCAGCAAAAGCCGCCACTTCTTCATGGCGCGTGGGCATCCATTCGATGGTTCCCATGCGGTTGAGGCTGTCGCTCAGCCCGTTGAGCGAATCGCCCGTCACGCCCCAAATGCGCTTTACGCCCGCATTTTCCAGGGTTTTGGCCAACAGTGCTGCCACAGTTTGCTTCATCATTCGCTCCTTTCTGGTGTTTTGCCATCCATCCCGATGGCGGAAACGTGTCAGTCAGAAAGCGTAGACGATGGAGACGACGCGCAGCCGTGAAAAAATGCGCTCTGCGGTCAGGCGGAGAACAACGCGATAAGAATCGGCGCTAATAAGCTCATGATAAAACCGTGCACGATCGCCGCTGGAACAATCTCCATGCCGCCAGTGCGTTGCAGAATCGGCAGGGTGAAATCCATTGAGGTGGCACCACTCAATCCCAGCGTCATGCTGCGCTGACGGCTGATCAGTAGCGGAATTAACATGATGGTGATCAGCTCACGCAGCAGGTCGTTAAAGAAGGCCGCGCTGCCAATCACCGGGCCGAAGGATTCGGTCATCAGAATACCGGACAGCGAGTACCAGCCGAAGCCACTGGCAAGCGCCAGGCCGGTTTTGATTGGCAAATCGAGCCATAATGCGGCCAGCATTCCGCCGATTAAGGCGCTGCACAGCGACACCGCGGCTACCAGCATGCCGCGACGATTGAGCGTAATTTGACGCAAGGTCATGCCGCTGCTGCGCAGTTGAATGCCGACCAGGAACAACATCAGCATCAGGGCATATTCACTGATGGTTGATGCGTGGCGCAGAATTGACCACTGGCTTAATCCCAACAGGAATCCGCCCAGTACCGAGCCGCACAGCTTGAGGGATTCCAGCGCCATGTGCAGACGTGAAGGCAGGGCTTGCTGCTTGTGCGGGTGATGCCACGGCACGCGCTTCTCCAGTAGCCAGAAAGCCAGCAGAGAACAGGCGAGAATGCACAACATACTGATCAACGCGGTATGAAAAATGGTGAGCAGATTACTGCTGAGGTTATCGAGGAAAGCGAGACTGGTGCCCATAAAAAACAGGATGATGTACACCAGTGCGCTCAGCATGCGGGCGACGCCGCGCAGCAGATTGGCACGGGTCACATGCAGTAAATAGCCAGCAATCAGTGGCAGCAGAATGATGATCAAGCCATACATAGCGCGTTTCCATCCGTGGGAGAGGGCCGCAAGCTAACGGAAAACAGTTGAAGTGTAAACCTTTTACCCGTGCATTAACTTGACCAACTTAACGAGGCGAACCATGCTCAGGCAAAGCACTCAAGGGATAGCATGATGTTTCTGGAACATATCGATATTCGCGGTTTTCGTGGCATCAATCGGCTGTCGTTGCCGCTTACTGATACCAATCTGCTGATTGGTGAAAATGCCTGGGGTAAATCCAGCTTGCTGGATGCGCTGACGTTATTACTGGCGCCTGCGGCTGAACCTTATCAGTTTACCGAACATGATTTTCACTTCCCACCGGGCGATCTGGAAGCACGCCTGCGCCAGCTGCAACTGGTGTTTCGCTTTCGAGCAGAAGCGGGCGATGATGAAGCGGTGTTCCAGCCTTTCTGGCAGCGCGATGAAAACGGGCGCTTTATCCGCTTCAGCACCCGTGCGCGCCGCAACGAGCATGGTGTGAAAACCACCTGGCGCTTCATCGACCAAAATGGCGATGTGCTGGCGATGGAAGGCACTGAGGCGGCGCTGGCCCATCTGCGTGCCTTCTATCCCGTGCTCAGACTACGCGATGCGCGCTTTGGCCGGCGTGGACGGCACAGCAGCACCGATGCGGACCGCCGGGCCACGACGCTGAGTGAATTGTCACAGGAAGTCGAGAAATTAACCCGGGATTTGGTGGTGCAGCCGCAGAATCTGAGCGACGATTTACTGCGTCAGGGCTTGCACACCATGCAGCAATTGCTGGAGCACTACTTCCTTGTGCAGCAACCGGGGGTCAGCGCGGCGCGTGTCGCACCTGAATTACGCGATGGTTCGCAAGGCTGGCGTTCACTTGACAAGCTTAACCACCTGATTGCGGGAACGGAATCACGCAGTCGGCAGGTCATTTTATTGCGCATGTTCTCTTTACTGATTCAGGCGCACGGCAATGAAGCGCTGCCGCCGGGCGCTCATCCATTGTTGCTGGTGGAGGATCCGGAAACGCGACTGCATCCAATTATGCTGTCAGTGGCGTGGAATCTGCTGGATTTAATGCCGCTGCAAAAAATCACCACCACCAATTCGGGGGAGCTGTTATCTCAGGTGCCGTTAGAGAATATTTGTCGCCTGGTGCGTGAACCTACACGCGTTGCGGCATGGCGGATTGGTCCTGAAGGATTGAGCGCTGAGGAGAGCCGCCGTATTGGCTTTCATATCCGCGTGAATCGCCCCTCGGCACTCTTTGCCCGCTGCTGGTTGCTGGTGGAGGGGGAGACGGAAGTGTGGATCATCAATGAACTGGCACGGCAGCGCGGTTACCATTTTGCGGCCGAAGGGGTCAAAGTCATCGAATTTGCGCAGTCTGGTCTTAAGCCGCTGTTGAAGTTTGCCAGACGCATGGGCATTGCCTGGCATGTATTGACTGACGGCGACGAAGCGGGCAATAAGTATGCAGCCAGCGCACGGAGCCAACTGCAGGAGCATGAGCAGCAAGACGATCATCTGACGCAGTTCCCGGCTCCGGATATAGAACATTTTCTCTATAAGCAGGGGTTCAGCGACGTTTATCACGACGTGGCGCACCTGCCGTTAAACGTGCCGATGAATGCGCGGCGTATTATTACTAAAGCGATTCATCACAGCTCAAAACCCGAATTGGCGATTGCGGTAGCCATGGCGGCGGCAGAGCGTGGGCCGCAGGCGATTCCCTCGTTACTGGATCAGCTGTTTGCTCGCGTGATGTGGTTAGCTCGCGGACGTGCAGATTGAGGGGCGGGAAAATCCGCAAAAGAAAAATGCCAGCGTCTGCGGCTGGCATTTTTTTTCGGGAGTGGTCAGAATGAATGAAGATGCGCGCGTCAGGCGACTTGCGTGACTTCACAGGGCACAATCAAGCTGGCGTGATTGCCTTTTGGCCCTTCATGGACATCGAACTGAACCTGCTGGCCGGCCTTCAGCGTTCTGTATCCCTCCATCTGAATCGTGGAGTAGTGTGCGAAGATATCGTCGCCGCCGCCAATCGGACAGATAAAGCCGAAGCCCTTGGCGTTGTTGAACCATTTAACAGTACCCGTCTCCATGCTTTTACTTCCCTCGCAAGACATTTTGAACAGTAGGTGAGGTCATTGAAGCTGTGAGTCGAGTTTGTTTAAAACTCAATCAGCTTGTGTAAGTAGAATGTAGAGAAACGGTCCTTATCGTCAAGCAAACGGCCCTGGCGCACGGGGAGAAATTCATCAAAATTTGAGGCAGTTAACGCTATTGCAAATTTTGTGATACAGGTCGCGCATGGGCTTTTAGGGCCGTTTTTTCTTAAGGGAAAGGTGGCTTGACAGACATGTTAAACTTAGGAATGGGCGCAGAAATGCGCGCAATCGTAACGCAGAATTTCGACGGAACATTATGGCAAACACAAACGACTGGCTTAATTTTGAACATCTAGCCGAAGATAAAGTACGCGAAGGGTTAAAGCCGCCTTCAATGTATAAAGTCATTCTGAATAATGACGATTATACACCTATGGAATTTGTTATTGACGTTCTGCAAAAGTTCTTTTCTTATGATGTTGAACGTGCAACGCAACTGATGTTGAAAGTTCACTACCACGGAAAGGCGATTTGTGGTGTATTCACTGCAGAAGTGGCGGAAACCAAAGTCGCCCAGGTGAACAATTACGCACGAGAGAATGAACATCCGTTGCTGTGTACGCTGGAAAAAGCCTGAGCCCGTCTCCATATAGGGGAAAGGTCGTCAGAGCGATAATTGGGGGAGGTGCCAAATGCTCAATCAAGAACTGGAACTCAGTTTAAACATGGCTTTCGCCAGAGCGCGCGAGCACCGTCATGAATTTATGACCGTCGAGCATCTGTTGCTGGCATTGCTTAGCAACCCGTCGGCCAGAGAGGCACTGGAAGCCTGTACGGTGGATATCGTGGCTCTGCGACAGGAACTCGAAGCCTTCATCGAACAAACCACGCCGGTGCTGCCAGCCAGTGAAGAGGAGCGTGATACTCAACCAACGCTCAGCTTCCAGCGCGTGTTGCAACGTGCGGTATTCCATGTCCAGTCATCCGGTCGCAGCGAAGTGGCAGGCGCGAACGTGCTGGTCGCCATTTTCAGCGAGCAGGAGTCTCAAGCGGCTTACCTGCTGCGCAAACACGAAGTCAGCCGCCTCGATGTGGTGAACTTCATCTCCCATGGTACGCGTAAAGATGAGCCGGGCCAGCCGCAGAACAATGCGGAGAATCCGGTTAACGAAGAGCAAGCAGGCGGGGAGGAACGTATGGAAAACTTCACCACCAATCTTAATCAGCTTGCTCGTGTCGGCGGAATCGACCCGCTGATCGGCCGCGATAAAGAGCTGGAGCGTGCCATTCAGGTATTGTGCCGTCGCCGTAAGAATAACCCGCTGCTGGTGGGTGAATCTGGCGTGGGTAAAACCGCGATTGCGGAAGGGCTGGCCTGGCGCATTGTGCAGGGCGATGTTCCGGAAGTGATGAAAGATTGCACCATCTACTCGCTGGATATCGGTTCGCTGCTTGCGGGTACCAAGTACCGTGGTGATTTTGAAAAACGTTTCAAAGCGCTGCTCAAACAGCTGGAACAAGATACCAGTAGCATCCTGTTTATCGATGAAATTCACACCATTATCGGTGCGGGTGCCGCGTCCGGTGGACAGGTGGATGCCGCTAACCTGATCAAACCGTTGCTCTCCAGCGGGAAAATCCGCGTGATGGGTTCAACCACCTATCAGGAGTTCAGCAACATCTTTGAGAAGGATCGTGCGCTGGCGCGTCGTTTCCAGAAGATCGACATTACCGAACCTTCTGTCGAAGAAACCGTGCAGATTCTTAACGGACTGAAACCGAAGTATGAAGCTCACCATGATGTGCGTTATACCGCGAAGGCAGTGCGTGCAGCCGTGGAATTGGCGGTGAAATACATCAACGATCGTCATCTGCCGGATAAGGCGATTGACGTGATAGATGAAGCAGGTGCTCGTGCGCGTCTGGTGCCGGTGAGTAAGCGTAAGAAAACGGTCAACGTGTCGGATATTGAATCTGTGGTGGCACGTATTGCGCGTATCCCAGAGCAAAGTGTGTCAGCCACCGATCGCGACACGCTGAAAAATCTCGGCGATCGTCTGAAAATGCTGGTGTTTGGCCAGGATAACGCGATTGAAGCACTGACTGAAGCGATCAAGATGAGCCGTGCCGGTCTCGGTCAGGATCGCAAACCCGTGGGGTCATTCCTGTTTGCTGGGCCAACCGGCGTCGGTAAAACCGAAGTGACGGTTCAGTTGGCGAAGGCCCTGGGGATTGAGCTGCTGCGTTTCGATATGTCCGAGTATACGGAGCGCCACACCGTTAGCCGTTTGATCGGTGCACCTCCGGGATATGTTGGTTTCGATCAGGGTGGTTTGCTCACCGATGCGGTGATTAAGCATCCGCATGCGGTGGTGCTGCTGGATGAAATCGAGAAAGCGCACCCGGATGTCTTTAACCTGCTGCTGCAGGTGATGGATAACGGCATGCTGACCGATAACAACGGCCGCAAAGCGGACTTCCGCAATGTGGTGCTGGTGATGACCACCAACGCCGGTGTTCGCGAAACTGAGCGTAAGTCGATTGGTTTGATTCAGCAGGACAACAGCACCGACGCGATGGAAGAGATCAAAAAGATCTTTACGCCTGAGTTCCGTAACCGTCTGGATAACATTATCTGGTTCCGTCATCTGGATACCGCGGTGATCCATCAGGTGGTGGATAAGTTCATCGTCGAGTTGCAAGCGCAACTGGATGCAAAAGGCGTCTCGCTGGAAGTCAGTGATGATGCTCGTGACTGGCTGGCGGATAAAGGTTACGACAAAGCGATGGGTGCCCGTCCAATGGCACGTGCCGTGCAGGAGAATCTGAAGAAACCACTGGCTAACGAACTGCTGTTTGGTTCATTAGTGGATGGCGGTTCAGTCTCGGTGGCGCTGGATAAAGAAAAAAACCAGCTGACCTACCATTTCCTGAGTGCGGAAAAACGGAAAACCGAAGGGACTGTGCACTGATGTGCTGAGTTGCAGATAAGAAAAGGCCGGATGAAAATCCGGCCTTTTTTTTCGCGCTCAGTTAATTGCCACAAACGCGAGATGTGGACAACAACTTAGCGACTACGGAAGACAATGCGGCCTTTGCTCAGGTCGTACGGGGTCAACTCGACAGTCACTTTGTCGCCCGTCAGGATGCGGATGTAGTTTTTGCGCATTTTACCGGAGATATGAGCGGTAACCACGTGCCCGTTTTCAAGTTCTACGCGGAACATGGTGTTAGGTAACGTATCCAGTACGGTACCTTGCATTTCAATATTGTCTTCTTTGGCCATCGAATCCTCTGGGGTGAACTACCAAACTGTTGAACCGGCAAGATAATGCCGAATTCCATGATTTATGTAAAGAACCGTTGGCGATTTTGCCAACGCTTCGCCGTGCGTCGCGCCATTGCGCGTGCATTACGGAAAAATTCGGGTGTTTTTATTGACGTCTGCGGGGGATTAGCGGGCTAAGAAGTTGTCGCAATTGGCATCAAGTGCACAACGGTAACAGCTTCGGGAAATGGATGAGATTCCCAACCTGGCAATTCCGGCTCGCCACAGCGAAGCGCGGACGACATACCAAACTCGCTTATTGTATCACTTTTGTCGGGAATTGTGTGCAAAACATCTGCGAGCAGGGTCAAAAAAGGGTTTGTGTTTGCCAGCAACCGCTTAAAACAGGCTGCCACGCCAGTGTTTGCACGTACTGTAAATAATCGACACGCGGGATTTCAACGGCGCCCAACGAAGCCGTATGTGGGTTAAGCACCTGGCAATCAATCAAGCGTCCCTGATGAGCGAGAAAATGCTGAGAGAACACCCACAGCGCAGTTTTTGACGCATTTTCCTGGCGGCTAAACATCGACTCGCCACAAAAAATCTGCCCAAGCGCCAGACCATACATGCCGCCTACCAGCCGATTATCATTCCAGACTTCAATCGAATGCGCGTGACCCAGCTCGTACAAACGCAGCCAGGCGCGTTTCACCTCAAAGGTAATCCAGGTGCCTTCTTGTCTGCCGCTGGCACAGCCTTCCAGTACCTGCGGGAAAGCATGATTCATGGTAACGCGAAAAGGTGAACGGCGATGAAAACGCGCCATGCTGCGGCTGAGATGAAAAGATTCAGGAAGCATCACGGCACGCGGATCGGGCGACCACCATAGAATCGGATCGCCGGGCGAAAACCAGGGGAAAATGCCGCGCTGATAGGCGTTCATCAGTCGGGCAGGGGAGAGGTCGCCGCCCATCGCCAATAATCCATTCGGCTCGCGCAGCGCCATCTCCGGCGGAGGAAAATTTAATGAATCCCGTGAAAGTTGTACCAGTCTCATTGCGTCAATTACCTTTCGGGCTGCTCGCTAAGACTATAGCGCAAAGCGCTGGTGGAAACGCCAATAGCGTCCTGCTTTTGAGATTAATTCGTCATGCGTGCCCGACTCAATAATCTGTCCCTGGTCCATCACGCAAATACGATCCATTGTTGCCAGGCCGCTGAGGCGATGGGTCACCATGATAACCGTCTTACCCTGACTGACCTGGCGCAACAGCGTCAATATCTGCTGTTCGGTGGTGGCGTCCAGGCCTTCGGTGGGCTCATCAAGCAACCATAGATCGCCGTTGTGCAACAGGGCGCGTGCAATGGCCAGGCGGCGCAGTTCGCCTCCCGACAGCGGGCGGCCACCTTCGCCCATCCATGCGTTGAGCCCTTCATCATGTTCCGCCAAATGGGTGAGTCCAACCTGATGCAGTGCTGCATTCAGTTGTTCATCACTGGCGGCAGGGTGTGCCAGCAGTAAATTATCGCGTAACGTCTGACTAAACAGATGCACGCGCTGCGTGACCACGCTGATACGTTGACGCAGACTTTTTTCGTCCCACTCAGCTAGGGGAATATTATTCAGTCGAATGTCACCCTGCTGCGCCTGCCAGCCACGCGTGATCAGTGCCAGCAAACTGGATTTGCCGCAGCCGGTGGGGCCGAGCAGTGCCAGATGCTCACCGGTTCGCAGTGTCAGCGAGAATTGCCTGAGTACCGGTTCCGGTCGCTGCGGATAGCTGAAAGTGATTTTTTCCAGCGTCAGGCTGATGCCCGAATCAGAGGGCACGGTCGAGGATGGAAAACGAATCAGAGGCGCTTGCTCAATGATTTCCTGTACGCGTTGCGCCGCACCAGTGACCTGCGAAAGCGGCAAAAAGGCGCCTGCTACCGGTGCCAGCGCTTCAAATGCCGCCAGGCCGCAGAACACGAAAAGTGCGATGAATGCGCCAGGTGCGCTATCGCCGCCCACGCCCGCTGCGGAGATCCACAGCAGCAAGACGACGGTTGATCCACTAGTTAACAATAACAGGCTTTGTGCCAGCGCTTGCAGACGATGCTGACGCTGCTGTGCCTGCTGCCAGCGCATTTCCTCCGCATCCAGTTTTTGACGCCATAAGGCCGCAGCACCATAAATTTGCAATTCAGCCAGTCCGGTTACCCATTGCGTCAGTTGCAAACGCCAACTGGCTTGGTGCTGGGCGATGCGATGCCCGGCTGAGGTGCCTAATCGCCAGAACAGCGGCGGCATGAGCACAAGCGTCAGCAACATCATCCCGCCCAACAGCAGCGCCAGTGGCACATCCAATATCGCCAGACCGCAAGTGACTACCACTATCACTACCGCCGCGCCGACCAGCGGTGAAATGACGCGCAGATAGAGATGGTCTAACGTATCGACATCACTGACAAAGCGGTTAAGCAGTTCGCCCTGTCTGAAACAGGCCAGTTGTTCGGGGGCCAGTGCGATCAGTTTGCTAAAGGTGAACACACGCAAATGCTGCAACACCCTGAAAGTGGCATCGTGACTGACTAAGCGTTCGAAGTAACGCGACGCAGTGCGAGTGATGGCCGCGCCACGCACCCCTGCTGCGGGCAACATATAGTTGAAACTGTAAAGGCCAGCCACGCCAGCCAGCGATGAGGCGGCAAGGAACCAGCCAGATAGGGTGAGCAAGCCGATACTGGCGAGCAAAGTCGCAATGGCTAACACGATGCCCAGACCTAAACGCCAGGGATGACGACGAAACAGGCGCAGAAACGGCAATAGTGGATTCATCAGATAATCTCCTGTTGGCGATGCTGCACCATGGCACGCAACGGCCCGTCCTGAGCAATCAGTTGTTGCCACTGCCCCTGCTGCACCAGTTTCCCGGATTGCATCACCCAAACTTCATCCCAACTGGCAAGATCGTGAAGTTGGTGGGTGATCATGAGGGTGGTTTGCTGTGTGGCGGCCTGGTTTAATGCGCGCAACACATGCTGTTCACTTTGGCTATCAAGACCTGAACCGGGCTCGTCCAGCAGCAGTAGTTGTGCCGGTTTCAACAGTGCACGCGCAACGGCGACGCGTTGTGCCTGGCCAACAGAAAGGCCCATTCCACCATCGCCAATGGATGTGTCGAGGCCTTGCGGTAAACGGGCGAGAAACTCATCCACGCCCGCCTGTTGCAAAACGCTGCGCAGTGTTGCTTCATCCATGCTGCTGTTGAGAGACAGGTTTTCGCGCAACGTGGTCGCGGGCAAATGGGGATTTTGACCCACCCACGCCAGATGCTGCTGCCAGTTCTCACGGCTGATATCCCTCAGTTCATGCCCATTGACCCGCAGCGATCCTTGATAGGGTAGAAAGCCGAGCAACACGTTCATCAGTGCTGATTTCCCCGCTCCACTCTGACCCACCAGCGCCACGCGTTTATTCGCCTCAAGCGTAAAATTCAGCGGCTGTGATAACGCTTCACCTTTGGCTGTCATCACCACCAAATCTTGTGCTTCAAGGCTTAAAGGTGTATCGAAAGCGACTGACAGGCTGGAGGCGGAAGCTGGGATTTCCGGACTTTCGTTAAGAAAACGATCCAGTGCATCGGCGCCCCCCACAGCTTGCGCTTTAGCGTGGTAAAAAGTACCCAGATCGCGCAGCGGCTGGAAAAACTCAGGCGCCAATATCAGTGCCAGGAATCCAGCAAACAAGGTCACGCCAGTGCCGTAATGACCGAAATTGAGTTCGCCAAGGTAGGAGAAGCCGAAATAGACCGCGACCACGGCAATCGCCAGTGAGGCAAAGAATTCCAGCACTGCGGAAGAGAGAAAAGCAAGGCGCAGCACTTCCATGGTGCGCTGACGAAAATCCGTGGTGCTTTCAGCAATCGCCTGCTGTTCAGCGGCAGCCCTGTAGAACAGGCGCAAGGTTTCACGCCCGCGCAGGCGGTCATAAAAATCGCCGCTCAGACGCGCCAGTGCGAGGAAGTTGCGACGGTTTGCATCGGCGGCACCCATGCCGACCATCGCCATGAAAATCGGAATCAGCGGTGCGGTCGCGAGCAGGATCAATCCTGCCGCCCAGTTAATCGGGAAGATGGCTATCAGGATGGCGAAGGGAATAAAAACGGCCAGTGACATCTGTGGCAGATACCGCGCGTAATACTCTTGCATCTCTTCAATTTGCTCAAGCAGCAGCGTTGCCCAGCTTCCCGCTGGTTTGCCCTGAACCCAGGCAGGACCTAAATCATTCAGCTTATCCAGTACCTGCTTGCGCAGAGCGCGACGGATGGCAACGCCAGCACGGTAACCTGCCATTTCTCGTGCATAGTGCAGACCTGCGCGAAGAGCAAAGCACAACAGCAGCAGGATGAAATCAGTCAGCAGGGCACCGCGCGGTTGTTGGGCGACAATAAGATTCTGCAGCAGCGAGGCCAGCAACCAGGCTTGAGCAATAATCACCAGTGCACCGGCAAAACCGAATAGCGATGCGGCACGTAAACTTCGTGCGCCATGAAGACGTTGCTGGCGGAGCCAGCGAAGAAGATGTTGCTGCCGTGATTTTTCCATGCGAAGCCGTTTGATCACTGATGGAGAGAGGCAAAACCGGATAAAGTATCCGGAAATAGTAAGCGCATGAACTTTAGCATGCAGGCAATAAAAAAGGCGACCTAAACAGGTCGCCTCTTTGCAATTATGATCAGCTTATTAACAAGTTACAGATCGGTTTTAACAAGCCCGTCAAGATAGCGTTCTGCATCCAGCGCCGCCATACAGCCGGTGCCGGCAGAGGTGATCGCCTGGCGATAAATATGATCCATCACGTCACCCGCCGCAAACACGCCAGGAATGCTGGTCTGGGTCGCATTGCCCTGCAGACCGGACTGCACTTTGATATAGCCGTTTTCCAGCGCCAGCTGGCCGTCGAAAATGTCAGTATTCGGGCTATGACCAATCGCCACAAACAGCCCGGCAACATCCAGCGTTTCCGGCTCTTCACCTTTGGTGGAAAGCAGTTTCACACCGGTGACACCCATCTGATCGCCGACCACTTCTTCCAGTGTGCGATCGGTGTGCAGTACGATGTTGCCGTTGCGCACTTTATCCATCAGACGATCAATCAGGATTTTTTCCGCACGGAAGCTATCACGACGGTGAATCAAATGGACTTTCGCCGCGATATTTGCCAGGTAAAGGGCCTCTTCCACCGCGGTATTACCGCCACCAATCACCGCGACTTCTTGATTGCGATAAAAGAAACCGTCACAGGTCGCACAGGCGGAAACCCCTTTGCCTTTGAACGCTTCTTCAGAGGGCAGGCCGAGATAACGTGCGGAGGCGCCAGTAGCAATGATCAGCGCGTCAGCGGTGTATTCGCCACTGTCCCCCGTTAAACGGAACGGGCGATTCTGCAAATCTACCGTATGAATATGGTCGAAAATAATTTCGGTGTTGAATTTCTCGGCATGCTCTTGCATACGTTCCATCAACGCCGGGCCTGTCAGATCGTTCGGATCGCCTGGCCAATTCTCCACTTCAGTTGTGGTGGTGAGCTGACCGCCTTTTTCCAGCCCGGTAATCAATACCGGATTCAGGTTAGCGCGGGCGGCATAGACTGCCGCAGTATATCCGGCAGGGCCGGAGCCTAAAATGAGCAGCTTACTGTGTTTGGCCGTACTCATGCGTTCCTCAGTTTTTTGCGACAACATAGTTTTTGATTGTAGGGAAATTAGCGCAGCAAAAAAAGGTTTCAGCAATTTTGATAACAATCGCTGCAAGCGGCGTAGTCGATGAGTGCAAATTCTGCACGTCGATTGCGCCAAAAGGGGGCAATGCTCGGCAAATTTTGATGCAGCAGCATAAAAATTCTCATTTAAAAACAGCAACCCAGAACTCTATCTGGCATCTTGTACTGAATTTGGATGTTTTACTTTGACAATCGCCTGCTGTTTTGCGAAAACATTACCAGAAGCGGAGAATATTTAGCGGTTCAAAACAGAATTTCATTTCTGTTTTGCACGTTTTTGCCGGATAAACTCAGTCTGACATTGGTAATGACGCATGATGTGGACAGACAACATGCGTCATACGGATGGAAGCATTACTGCACAGACTTATCGTCTTCACTTCAGTAAGGCCCTGAACAATGAGCGTTTTCAGGGTGTGGCAGGTAAAGGGAAGGAATTAAGAGAGACAATAATAATGGTAGACAATAAGAAACGCCCCGGAAAAGATCTGGACCGTATCGACAGAAACATTCTGAATGAATTGCAAAAAGACGGCCGTATTTCTAATGTTGAGCTTTCAAAACGTGTTGGCTTATCACCTACGCCGTGTCTTGAGCGTGTGCGTCGCCTGGAACGTCAGGGCTTCATTTTGGGTTACACCGCACAACTGAACCCACATTATCTGGATGCTTCACTGCTGGTATTCGTTGAGATTACTCTGAATCGTGGTGCGCCAGATGTGTTTGAACAATTTAACGCCGCTGTGCAAAAACTTGAGGAAACTCAAGAGTGTCACCTCGTTTCCGGTGACTTTGACTACCTGTTGAAAACCCGTGTACCGGACATGTCCGCCTACCGTAAGCTTTTGGGTGAAACCTTGCTGCGCCTGCCGGGCGTTAACGACACCCGTACTTACGTGGTGATGGAAGAGGTCAAACAGAGCAATCGTCTGGTGATCAAAACCCGGTAATGCAGGGCAGGTGCAAAACTTGCAGGAATTCGGTACACTCCTGTGAATTCATACAGGACCAGCGTCGGGCTTGCCCGGCGCTGTTGCCTTCTTAATTTACAGGCACCTGGAGAGTTCTCTTGAGCCAGGAATATACAGAAGATAAAGACGTTTCGTTACAACCGCTGAGCAGTGGACGCAGGCTGCTGGAAGCGTTGCTCATCCTTGTGGCCCTGTTCGCCATCTATTTGATGGTGTCGCTGGTTAGCTTCAACCCTTCCGATCCCAGCTGGTCTCAGACCGCCTGGCATGAACCGATCCATAATTTGGGTGGTAGTGTCGGCGCATGGCTGGCGGATACGCTCTTATTCATTTTCGGCGTGATGGCGTATGCCATACCTCCGGTCATCATTGGTTTGTGCTGGATTACATTCCGTCAGCGCGATCGCCAGGATTACATCGATTACTTTGCGGTGGGCTTACGCCTGATTGGCGTGCTGGCGCTGGTGGTGACCACTTGTGGTTTAGCCGCGCTGAACGTCGATGACATCTGGTACTTTGCTTCGGGCGGTGTGATTGGCAGCCTCGTCAGTAATGCGATGGCACCCTGGTTTAGTTCTGCCGGCGGTACTTTAACGCTGATCTGCGTCTGGGCGGCAGGCATAACCCTGTACACAGGCTGGTCGTGGCTGACGATCGCCGAAAAAATCGGGAGCGTGGTGATGGGCGTGCTGACCTTCGCCAGCAACCGCTCTCGTCATGACGAACCCTGGCAGGAAGAAGATGAGTACGAAGAAGAGGAAGAGCATGCCGAACATGCTGCGCCTCAACTGCTTGCTGCGCAATCGCATGATGACGATGATGACGTTCTACTGGCTAAGCCGCGTAAGGTGGCTGAGCCTATCGCCGAACAGCTGCCGGATGATCCTCTGCTAGCCAAAGCCAGTGCCGCGACAGCTGCAGCCATTGCTGTGACCGCCGAAGCAGCACACCAGGCGCCAGTTGTGCCTTCCCCCGTGTTCAATGCACCAGCCGAAGCGGCACCTGTTGTTCATACCCCGGAAGTGCGAGCGGCAGAAGCACCTGTTGCGGTACCGCCTGCGCCTGAACCGGTTATTCAACCCGCACCGCCGCTGTATCGCTTTGAAGTTCCGGGCGAACCTGCACCTTCAGCGTTTTCACCCGTTGATGACGATGAAGGGCCACGCATGGGGAACTGGCAGGATGCCGCTCAATCATCTGCTTCTCTGAACACTGCGGCAGCCGCAGCAGTGGGGGCAGCTGCAGCGAAAACGGCTTCTGCGTATACACCCGCTTTCGATGTGGTGCCGGAGCGCGATTACAACCCGCAGGTGAAGCAGGGTATTGGCCCTGAATTGCCGCGTCCGAACAAAGTTAAACTGCCAACACGTCGTGAACTGGCTTCTTACGGCATTAAGTTGCCGTCACAGCGTATGGCTGAAGACAAAGCGCGCGAAGAAGCTGAACAGCAACTGCCTGAAATGACCGCGACCTATCATGAACCGTTACAGGATCATGAAGAGGATGCCGCGTTGCAGGAAGCCCAACTGCGTGAAGCGTTTGCGTCTCAGCAACAGCAGCGCTATGCAGAGACCGGACAGCATCAAGTCGAAGAAGATGAAGAGGCTTTACATCAGGCGCAGTTGGCTAATCAGTTTGCCGCTCAGCAGCAACAACGCTATCAGCAATCTGATACCAATGAAGGTCCAGTATTTAACCTTGATACTTCATCAGCCTTTGATTTTTCGCCGATGAAAGATTTGGTTGATGACGGCCCAAGCGAGCCATTGTTTACCATCGCTGCCACGCCTGAGCCGGAAGCGCCTGCGCAATGGCAGCAGCCTGTCGCACCGCAACCTGAAGCGCCTTCGCAGTGGCAGCAGCCTGCCGCACCGCAATCTGAAGCACCTGCGCAGTGGCAACAACCTGCAGCACCGCAGCCGGAAGCCATGCCATCGCTGAATGAGCACAATAGTCCATGGTCATCACCCGAGACCGAAAGCTATGCTGCGCCAGCAGAAGCGCCTCAACCGGTCGCACCTGCGCAAGATAGCCTGTTCCATCCGTTCCTGGTTCGTCATGAACGTCCGCTGGAAAAGCCTTCTACGCCGCTGCCGACGCTTGATTTGCTGACCTCTCCACCTTCGGAAGAGGAACCGGTGGATATGTTCGCGCTTGAGCAGACAGCACGTCTGGTTGAAGCGCGTCTGGCCGATTATCGTGTGAAAGCTGAGGTGGTGGGCATCTCGCCTGGCCCGGTTATCACCCGCTTTGAGCTGGATCTCGCTCCTGGCGTGAAAGCCGCACGTATCTCTAACCTGTCGCGCGATTTGGCCCGTTCGCTCTCTGCCGTCGCGGTGCGTGTGGTGGAAGTGATTCCAGGCAAACCTTACGTCGGCCTGGAATTACCGAACAAACATCGCCAAACCGTGTATCTGCGCGAAGTGCTGGATTGCGACAAGTTCCGTGATAACCCGTCACCGTTGTCAGTGGTGCTGGGTAAAGACATTTCGGGCCAGCCGGTGGTGGCCGATCTGGCGAAGATGCCGCATCTGCTGGTTGCCGGTACGACCGGTTCCGGTAAGTCGGTTGGTGTGAACACCATGATCATCAGCATGCTGTATAAAGCCACACCAGAAGAAGTGCGCTTTATCATGATCGACCCGAAAATGCTGGAGCTCTCCGTCTACGAAGGCATTCCGCATTTGCTGACTGAGGTGGTCACCGACATGAAAGATGCAGCGAACGCGCTGCGCTGGAGTGTGGGTGAGATGGAACGCCGCTATAAACTGATGTCTGCGCTAGGCGTGCGTAATCTTGCCGGTTACAACGAGAAAATTGAGCAGGCTGCTGCCATGGGGCGTCCAATTCCAGACCCGTTCTGGAAGCCGGGTGACAGCATGGACACTACGCCGCCAGTGCTGGAAAAACTGCCGTATATCGTGGTGTTGGTCGATGAATTCGCCGATCTGATGATGGCGGTGGGCAAGAAAGTTGAAGAGTTGATTGCTCGCCTGGCACAGAAAGCGCGTGCGGCGGGTATTCACCTGGTGCTGGCAACCCAGCGTCCGTCGGTGGATGTGATTACCGGCTTGATCAAAGCCAACATCCCAACGCGTATCGCCTTTACGGTGTCCAGTAAAATTGACTCACGTACTATTCTTGATCAAGGCGGCGCGGAATCACTGCTGGGGATGGGTGACATGCTGTACATGCCGCCTAACTCCTCAATGCCGGTGCGTGTCCACGGCGCCTTCGTGCGCGATCAGGAAGTGCATGCGGTGGTGCAGGACTGGAAAGCACGTGGACGTCCGCAATACATCGACAGCATTACCGCGGGTGAAGAGAGCGAGAGCACAGCGGGCGGTCTTGATGGTGATGAAGAGCTTGATCCGCTGTTCGATCAGGCGGTCTCATTTGTGGTCGAGAAACGTCGCGCCTCTATCTCCGGGGTTCAGCGTCAGTTCCGTATTGGTTACAACCGTGCAGCGCGCATCATTGAACAGATGGAAGCGCAGGGTATTGTCTCTGAACCGGGCCATAATGGTAACCGCGAGGTGCTATCACCGCCGCCGCATGAGATGTAATCTAGCGCACGCCATGACTTACTTCTGGGCCAGTTAACACTGGCCCGTTGTTTATCTGCAGAACGATCCCCATATCGTTGGGAGCTTTCGGCTTTTTCTTCTGTCGAACAGACAGAGCGGCAACTACGTTTAATGCAGTAAGTGTCGGGAAACCATGAATAAGGAATCGAATCAGATGAAATTACGCGTTATTGCCTGCGGCCTGCTGGCCGGTTTTGTTTCTTCGTCGGTATTGGCGGATGCGTCGAGCGATTTGCAGCAGCGTCTGAACAAAGTGAACAGCTTCCATGCCAGCTTTAGCCAGAAAGTGACAGATGGCAGCGGTGCAAATGTACAGGATGGTGAAGGTGAGCTGTGGGTTAAACGCCCAAGCTTATTCAACTGGCATATGACCGCGCCAGACGAAAGCGTGATTATCTCCGACGGTAAAAACCTGTGGTTCTATAATCCGTTCGTCGAGCAAGCCAGCGTTAGCCTGCTGCAGAACGCCACCAGCAATACGCCATTCATGCTGATTGCCCGAAATCAGCCAAGCGACTGGCAGCAGTACAACATCAAGCAGCAGGGTGATAATTTCGAACTGACGCCAAAAAGCAGCGATGGCAACCTGAAGCAATTCACCATCAACGTCTCTGCATCCGGCACCATCAACAAATTCAGTGCGATTGAGCAAGATGGTCAACACAGTGATTATCAGCTGAAGAGCCAGAAAAACGGTGCGATTAGCCCAGATAAGTTCACCTTTACACCGCCAAAAGGGGTAACGGTGGACGATCAACGTCAGTGAGGTCGCGGTGAGTAACCTGTCCCTGGATTTCGCCTCTTCAAATGAGTTCCAGCCGCTGGCCGCGCGTATGCGGCCAGGCACATTGCAGCAGTATATCGGGCAACAGCATCTGCTGGCGGCGGGTAAACCGCTGCCGCGCGCGATTGAAGCCGGGCATTTGCACTCAATGATTTTGTGGGGGCCGCCAGGAACAGGGAAAACAACACTGGCAGAGATCATTGCGCACTATGGCAAGGCGGATGTCGAGCGAATTTCTGCCGTGACATCCGGCGTGAAAGAGATCCGTGAAGCCATCGAGCGCGCGCGGCAGAATCGTCAACTGGGCCGCCGTACCATCCTGTTTGTGGATGAGGTTCATCGTTTTAATAAAAGCCAGCAGGATGCATTCCTGCCCCATATTGAAGATGGCACCATTACCTTTATCGGTGCGACCACCGAGAATCCATCGTTTGAACTCAACTCGGCACTGCTATCGCGTGCTCGTGTCTATCTGCTGAAATCGCTCACCACGGAAGATATTGAACAGGTGCTCACCCAGGCGATGGAGGATAGTGCGCGGGGTTACGGTAACAGCGACATTCTGCTCCCAGAAAACACCCGGCGCATGATTGCTGAGTTGGTTAACGGCGATGCACGTCGTGCGCTGAATACGCTGGAAATGATGGCGGATATGGCAGAGAGCAACGCGCAAGGTCAGCGTGAGCTGACGCCACAGCTGCTGAATGAAGTCTCGGGAGAAAGGGCGGCGCGTTTTGATAATAAAGGCGATCGTTTCTACGATCTGATTTCGGCGCTGCATAAATCCGTGCGCGGTTCGGCGCCAGATGCCGCCCTGTATTGGTATGCCCGCATTATTACAGCCGGCGGCGACCCGTTATATGTTGCACGCCGTTTACTGGCGATCGCTTCTGAAGATGTGGGCAATGCCGATCCGCGCGGCATGCAGGTCGCTATCTCAGCGTGGGACTGTTTCACTCGCGTCGGGCCTGCAGAAGGTGAGCGCGCCATCGCACAGGCGATCGTCTATCTGGCCTGCGCGCCCAAAAGTAATGCGGTTTACACGGCGTTCAAGGCGGCCATGCGCGACGCACGAGAATTCCCGGATTATGATGTGCCAGAGCACCTGCGCAATGCGCCCACCAAATTAATGAAAGAGATGGGGCTGGGCAAAGAGTATCGTTATGCACATGACGAACCCAATGCTTACGCTGCCGGAGAGGTGTTCTTCCCACCTGAAATGGCGCAAACGCGCTACTATCAACCCACCAATCGGGGGCTTGAAGGGAAAATCGGCGAAAAACTCGCCTGGTTGGCTGAACAGGATCAAAATAGCCCGATAAAACGCTACCGCTGATAAACGCCTTACGGTAAGGTGAGCAAGTATTTCAATGCATTCCAGTGGGATGCATCCCTTCATTCGTTCAACCAACCTTAATTACACAGGATAAGCATGCTCGATCCCAATCTGCTGCGTAATGAGCCAGACGCAGTCGCTGAAAAACTGGCACGCCGAGGATTCAAACTGGATGTGG
>NZ_DAMDQC010000043.1:0-31236 GCF_032082325.1 Pantoea sp. CTOTU50773
GTGGCTGGTTGATGTGCTGGTCAATACCGTTCTGGCCAATATGTTTGTGGCCACGGCAGGCGGTCAGATGCTGCGCCTGCTGGCGTGGGCGGTCAACGTGACGGCCAAACCTGCCAGTGCAGCGGAGGGCGTGCTCCGTTTTTATAAGGAATCGTCAGGCGCTGACGTGACCATCCCGGCAGGGACGCAGATTCAGACTGAGCGTATTAACGGGGTGATTTACACGCTCTCCGTCACGGCCGATTTTACGATTGAGGCCGGAACGGCCAGCGGGCTGGTTCCCGTAAAAGCGGAGCAGGCCGGGGCGGCCTATAACCTTGCACCCGGCTATTACCGTATTTTGCCCGTGGCCGTATCCGGCATCAGTCACGCGGTCAGTGAGGAAGACTGGCTGACCGCACCGGGGGCTGACGAGGAAAGCGACGACGAATTACGTGAGCGCTGCCGGAATCAGTTCAACCTGGTCGGCAACTATCACACGGATGCGGTTTACCGCTCAATGATTGCCGGAGTGGTGGGGCTGAGCATTGATCGCATTTTCTTTGAACACGATGCGCCGCGTGGTCCAGGTACGGCAAATGCTTACCTGTTGCTGGATTCCGGCGTGGCGTCAGCGCCGTTTATTGCGGCGGTGAATGACTACGTGAATACGCAGGGGCACCACGGCCATGGTGATGACATGCAGTGCTTTGGCATGCCGGAAACCCTGCACAATCTGAGCGTTACCTTGTTCGTTAAAGACCCGGATAACATCAGCGCCGAAAACCTTGCGGCGTTGCGGGGCGGGGTGGAAAACCTTATCCGCTGCGCCTTCCGCGAAAATACTGATTATGACGTAAGGAAAACGTGGCCTTACGGCCGGTATTCATTTTCAAACCTTGGCCGGGAAATTCACCGGACATTTCCGGAAGTGGATTCAGTGAATTTTACGCTGGGCGACATCGTCAGTGATCTGAATGTCCCGCGCCTGAAAAGCCTGACAGTGAGCATTGAACATGACTGAATTCGGTAAAAAGCTGGCAGCACTGACTCTGCCCACATGGATGAACAAAGGCGAACCCGCAAAGCTGCTGAAGGCCGCGCGCCGCTTCTGGTTACTGACCTACCGCTGGATTACGTGGCCAGTCAGCCAGTGCGATCCGCTGACCTGTGCTGAGCCAGTGCTACACCTGATGGCCTATGACCGGGACGTCACTCGCTTCAACGGTGAGCCACTGTCTCTGTTTCGCAAGCGCGTGGCCTATGCCTTCATTAATGCGCGCGATGCAGGCTCAGTTGAAGGATTTATCAGTATCTTCGAACGGCTTGGTATTGGGTATGTGGAGCTGCTTGAACGCCAGCCGGACATTGACTGGGACGTTATCGTCGTTCGATTGTCCGACAGCCAGATTGCGGATAACGCACAGCTTCTGCTTCAGATAATCCGCCAGTACGGCAGAACCTGCCGCCGTTATCAGTTTGAGGTGATCACCTCGCAGCATCTGATGATACGGGCGGGGTGGGACCAGGGCGAATACGTGGTTTACCCGGCCAGTCTGGCCGGAGTGGAAAGCAGCAGCGCGACTTTCAGCGCAGGGATTCAGGAGTAGTTATGTCTCAGACCGTTATCACAACCGCATTTGAGCAGTGGAAGGCGCGACAGGCTGAAAGCAGCGAGCCGGTTTTGCTGGATGAGTTCGTTTTCGCCAGCGTGCCGGGGCTAGATCCAACTAAGCCCGTTAACCGCAGTGAAGTGCTGCCACCGGATGCACAGATTGTTTACCGCCAGTCCGTCACGCGAAAGGGCGTAGTTAATGACAATGCGGTTGTGCATTCTGTGGTACTGGGTGCTGACGTGGGTGATTTCTCATTTAACTGGATTGGCCTGATTAACAAGGCTTCCGGCACGCTGGCCATGATTGTGCATGCACCAGTTCAGCAGAAGCTGAAAACCCGCGAAGGACAGCAGGGTAACGTGCTGACCCGCTCCTTCCTGATGGAATACAACGGTGCGCAGGTCGAGACAGGTATCAGCACCCCCGCCGAAACATGGCAGATTGATTTCACCGCGCGCATGGCCGGAATGGATGAGAGGCAACGCATCGCAAATCTTGATATCTATGGCCAGGGGGCATTTTTTGATGATGGCTGGCTTGTTGCCCGAACGGGTAGCCAGTTTTTTGTCACCAGAGGGGTGGGATATGTCGGCGGCCTGCGAGCAGAGCTGGCAGCCGACGCGAACTTTTCCGCTGCCGCCAAGCCCGCAAAGGTCTGGCTCGACGTTTCCTGGACGGGAAGCCTTACAAGCGTCTGGCACGCTGACTATAAAATCACGGTTGCGTCAGAGCTGGATGACTATGAAATAAACGGGACTAAACATTATGTATTTGCGCTGGCCAGCGTTGACGAAAAAGGCACGATTACTGACCTTCGTCCCAAAGGCGGCTTGAGTGATCAGCAGGCGAACAATAACTTTCTGAGAAAAGACCGCAATCTTGAAGATGTCAGCGATAAAGCTGGTGCGCGCAAGACGCTGAAAGTCTATAGCCAGGATGAAACTGACGCGAAGGTGAAAGAGGCCGCTGATGCTGCTGATGCAGCAAATCAAAATGCCGATTCGCGCGTGAAAAAGTCCGGGGATGTTTTAACTGGTGCGCTGGTCTCAACTGCGCAGGATACCTGGCGTATCAAACAGCCTAAACAATCATTTTTCTTTCGTTTTGACGGTAGCAATTTCTATCTGCTCAAAACCAAAGCCAACGATCCGGACGGCGCATGGGACGACTCACGTCCTTTTTCAGTTAATGCGGACAGTGGGGCGGTGACATTTGGCAATGGGTTTACCTCAAATGCCAATATACGAGTGTCGTGGGGCGGAAAAGGGCATGTTTATCAGGAAAATGGCGATATCGTTGAAAGTGGGGGTACTTCAAGTATTTTCAGGGGGTACTGGGGTGCAACGAATCTCAATGGCGCTTTGCGTAATATCACTAACCGTGCTGACGATGCCTGGAACAAAGCCAATGATGCACAGGTGAACCGCGTAACTTCAGGCTGGGTGGATGGTAATTATCTCCCGAGAGGTCAGAACGAAAATACGATTGGAACGTTTGTGATGGCCTGGAGCAATACAGGAAATGTTGATTTCAACACATTTGTTTCTGGCGGGAATCTTTTCCCTTCCACAGCGGATGGTAGTCACGTTGGCTGGAGCCTGCCAGGAACATGGCGGTGCTGTGGTGCTATGAGAACAACTAACGATGCGCACCGCGTATCGCTTTGGCAGAGGGTGGCATGATGTCTGAAGAGTCAGGCGATAAAGTTCTTATTGATGTTAAACAACCCAGAAGTATCAATCCTGATGTATCGGTGGATGTGGATATCAGCATCAACGGGGCAGAGTTCATTCCCTTCACGGCGATGCCGGGTGACCGCGCGGGACGTGATATCTACCTTCAGGCAATCGGAGGCGAATACGGAAAAATTACGCTTTCACCGGGAAAGGATTATCTCTGGTCAGGCGGTAAGTGGGTCATCAACGAGATAACAGATCCGGTAGCAGAGGCAGAATCAGCAAAACAACTGAGGCTGTCAGAGGCAACGGCTGCGATTGCACCGTTACAGGATGCCGTTGACCTTGGTATTGCTACAGACGACGAGGTTGAGATGTTACAGGCATGGAAAAAGTACAGGGTTCTGCTTAGCCGCGTGAATACAAGTGAACCCGTATGGCCGGAGTTATCCGATGTGGCGTGAAGCGAATCTGGCTTTTTCTGATGCCATAGCTGCGCCTGAATGCTCTATTGTTGCCGCGCACCCCTGGGTGTATGGACTGGGGCAGCAGACGGAAAACGGGGCTTATCTGAGTCCGGTTAATGCTGTTACGCACCTGGCTGAAAAACTGACCAGCCAGGGTGAAAGCGCTGAGGTGGTGATCTTCATGGTGGCCAGTTCCACGCACAGCACGTTCATGGAAAGCCTTGGGCAGCTGGTTGATGTTTTTCCCGCACCCGCATTTAAGCAGGTTAAGCGACTTGCCGAGTCTTCTTCTGCGCTGGCCATTGAAAAGATGCAGATCCCCGCGCGGAACGCGGGCGGCCTGCCGCCGTCAATGCCGCTTTCCGTGCCTACCAGCCGCAGCGCCATTGCCGCAGCGGCCATCAAACGGGCACAGGCTGAAGCCGGAACGGGTACAGATATGTTTCAGCTGAAAGCGCAGATTGCCAGCTTTGGCCAGACGCGTGACGCCTTACTGGCGGATATCGCTAACGGGCTTAGTGAATTGCAGAAACAAAACGCGCGTGTGTGGGTTTTTACATCCAGCGGTAATCTGGCCAGCACGCTGTTACAGCTGGCAAAAGACATTCCTGCACCATCAGCTGTGTATACCGCAGCCATGATGATGACAGGGGCTGACCTTGAGGGAATAAGGAGCATGATCCATGAATTCGAACCCAACGCTGGCGCTTAATGGCGAGGGCATCCCGCTGAAAAATATGCGCGTGACGGTGTCCATGCAGTTTCGGGATAAAGACCAGTCCGGGCAGACCAGTTCAACGGCCAAATCTGAGCAGGGAATGAAGGGCAAGGAAATGCGCATTTCCGGCGAGATTAGCTTTAACGATGTTGCCTTGCTGAAGCGCATTTTCGATCTGGCCATAGCAACAGACGCCAGCGGAGGCCGCCAGAAATACCGCGTTGCGCATGAGGTTGCCCGGGCGGTGAGTTTTCGTGAAGCCACCTTTACCGGAAATATCGACGCACCGCAGCAGGAAGGGAAAATGGCCTGGCTGGTGACGTTTACCCTGACGGAACATGTCAGCGTACAGGAAAAGCGAGAGGCGCGCGCCGGAGGCAAAACCACGGCAACCAAACAGACTGGCAGCGGCGGAAGTGGTGCGGCAGCCGGGGAAAGTGAAGAAAAAATGACGTGGTTTGAAAGCAAAGTGCTGAAGCCCGTCAATGATGCACTGGAATAACCATGAAACCGATCACCCGTCTTTACCTGTCCGGCGATGAAGTTCATCTGGCTGACAGCAATCTGGTGCTGGAGCTGAGCAGCTGCGGGCGTGGCTTTATCACTGCCCAGACCCAGACCGATTACACGGGCAAGCTTGTCCGTATCGATACCGGATATCCGGGGCTAGTGCTGCGCTGGTTTACCGGATACGTTGAGCGCTCACAGCCAGCGGAAAGCGGGTTTCAGCGCCTTTTTGTGCGTGAGCTGTCCGGCGTATTTGACCGCAGCTGGCCATGTTCATTTCAGCATCCCACATTACGACAGATTGCCGCCTGGCTTACTGAAAATAGCGGGCTGGATTTCAGCGTACCGGAGGCGGACTACTGCGATAAACCGATCCCGCACTTCACGCACAGCGGCACGGGCTTCCAGCTGCTGAGCAATCTGGGAAAAGCCTTCAGTATTATGGATTATCTCTGGTATCAGCTGCCCGATGGCGGGGTTTATGTTGGCGGCGCTGATAAGTCGATGTTTGCCGGGAAGGCTGTTGAGGTTCCCGCAGAATTCAGCCAGGGGGCAGCGGGTGGCAATTCCATTGTAGTGCCGGTAATCCAGTCTATGCGCCCCGGCGTTGAGATGAATGGCCAGCGCGTAACAAAAGTGCAGCTGGCTAACGACACCATGACTATCACCTGGACGCCGCGAAACCGCACTACCGGGCAACCGTTGCAGAAAACACCTGTCCAGCGCCAGATTGAAAGCCAGTACCCGGAACTGGCCAGCGGCTTGCACCTTCCAAAATTTGCGCGGGTGATGGCACCCAGTGAAGCTGTGAAAAGCGGTAACTTTGCCGACCCGTTCAGGCCGCGTTACGCCGTTGATCTCCAGCTTCTGGATGCGGACGGAAAGCCGGACGGCACCACGCCCGTTTACCCGGCTGTGCCGCTTCCTGTACCGATGGCGGGTAACGATTCAGGCATGTTCCAGTTTCCGCCTGAAGGGACGCTGGTTGAAGTGGGCTTCAATGGTGGAAGGCCAGATAAGCCGTTTGTGCGCCAGACCGTGCCGGACGGCACCAGCCTGCCGGACGTCAAACCCGGGGAGCAGCTGCAACAGCAGCGTGAAGAGGTTTCCCAGCGCGTTACGCAGGCGGGAGACTGGGAGCGGAAAACCGATCAGGCCATTCGCGAAACGTCAATGGCGCGTGAGGTAAAAGCTGATACCGAGTCGCGTGAACTGGTCAGCCGTGAAACCCTCATCAAGGCCAGCGATAAAACCTCAGTGCTGGGAACGGCCACGCTGATGGCTGGCGCTATTCAGCAGGTCGCTACCGGGGATTTCAGTACAGGTATTAAGGGTAATCAGCTGACTACAGTAGGCGGCGATGCTGAGACCGATATCACAGGAGGTGCGGCCATCACCGTGGGCAAAGCGCTGACCGAGAAGGTTGGACAGCTGCGCCAGAGCATTGCCGGAGCGCGACAGGAGATTATTGCGCCTGTGGTGTGGATTGGGTCACAACAGATTAACGTGGCTCAGCTGATGCTTGATACGGTTGAACTGGTGCAGCAGCTGGCTGACCAGCTGGCGAGCCATACGCACCCATCAACGGGTCAGCCTACCAATAGCGAAGAAATTGCACAGTCTGGCCAGAGAGCCACTGCTTTACGCGAGAAATATTCACCCGTCATAGGTTAACCCGGCACCCACACAAACCCGCTCACGCAGCGGGTTTTTTTACGCCCGTCATCAGCCGCCATCAGAAGCACGCAGCGGCGCGCGAGCGTTTGACCTGCCCAGCTTTCCCCTTCATTTGGATTATGCGCACAGCGTGGCGCTGGCTGCGTCACAGCCCGGCAAAATAATTGCTTCACTCACCAAATCGGCGCTACACCGCACCCGCCTGCGGGTTTTGCATCATAAAAATTTTTCAGTTCTGGTTTTATACAAACCTCAACGCCAGCCCGCGCCGCTGCTGGCTTTCTGCCGGAGTTCGCAAACTGAAAAGATTGAAAAGAATTTCAGTGTTTTTCAGTTTTAGGGATCGGAAGAGGATCTAACGGGAAGGCTATATAACTGATAAATATAATTATTTTTTGGATTTCGTCAGGAGACTGGATCTCGCGTGGATCTCATCCGGTAAACCCGGGTGATATGATAAGCCATATAGAATGCGGCTTGCGGGCGTTTTAGGTTTGCGATGTAAACTGAAAAGTCGTGAATTTAACCAACGTAAACTATGACATTACTTCTGTTTGAAGAAAGGTAAACGTGGATTAATTGAAAGCGATTTGAGCGGGGAGTTAGAATGGTAATAAGACAAATAAATCAATCTGTACCTACATGAATACTTTACTTGACGTAATATCTAACATGCTCTATGTCTATTTTTGTTTGATGTATAGTTTTAATAAATATTTAGGATAAAAATGAAAAAAAAACAGCACTATGTTTTCAGAGATTATTTAAGGGCTTGGGCGGACAAGGATATCATTCATGCAAGTCGACTTGGAGTTGACTTTAGGGTAAATCTAAGTGGTGTCGCTCAAGAACGTTTTTTTTATGAGCTTTCGGAATTAACGGAGGATGATTTTGTATTCATAAAAGATATTGTAATAGGACCTCTCGATAATGATTTAGCTAAACTGAATATGGGTTGGTTCAAACCTTTAATCCTAATGCAGCAGATGAAACAGAATTTGATCTCTAGAGGAATTTTTAATGGTGAAATTCATGATGAGATAAATGGTTTTTTTAAGGAGGCTCAAGAAGAACTACATTGTGAAATTGAAAGCGCAGGAATACCTCTGCTCGCAATGTTAAAAAACAAAGATCTTTCATTCTATGATGACGTAAAATTGAGGGCGGGATTTTGTCATTTCTTGGCTGTTCAGTACTTTAGAACTAAGAAATTGAAAGTGAATTTTCTAAAGCTGTCCAAAAAAGATTCAAGAATGAAATTTGAAAACACATGGGGATTAATTTCTCACGTTTACGCAACCAATGTTGGGTTGGCAATTTTTAGAGAAAAATATAAGTTTGTCCTTTTGGTTCAAGAGGGTGAAATTGAATTCATAACATCAGATCAACCTGTGATTAATGTTTTGTCTCATTTAGCCAGCAATCCAACACAAGACGATATAGAATTATATTATCCGGTTTCACCGGAGATTGCATTATTGGTAACTAATAAGGAAAGTTATGAAAACAAAAGTATTAATTTAATAAGCAGTGGTGATGTTAATGATTTTAACGAAATGCTTAAGAAGCATAGCAATGAATTCATTTTCTTTAGAAAATAATTTGCAATATTCTAGGGTTGTTGAAATTTTAAGTAATGAAGATTTTTAGTTTATTTTACACATTGATGCGGTAGTAGTTTGGAGTTCTATAGCTAATTTCCACCAATGTAGTTAGCTTGAAGGCAACACATTGCAGGTGTAGATGCAAACTGCCTCAAACTCTGCCGCCATTTTGCCGCCAATATGGGAATATGAATTTACATGTCATTGATTTAATTGAATAAATAACACCGAGAAATTACTTTATCAATACATACCGATGCGGGCTCATGGAAGTCAACAAAAACGAGGATCACAATGAAAAAGATGATGGCAAAGTTCACACTCAGCGCGTTGTGTTTAGCGGTAGCAGGCGGGGTATCGGCAAAAACGCTGGTTTACTGTTCTGAAGGTTCGCCTGAGAATTTCAACCCACAGCTGTACACCTCGGGAACCAGTGTGGATGCCAGCGCAGTGCCGATTTTCAATCGCCTGGTAGACTTCAAGCCCGGCACCACAGAACTGGTGCCAAGCCTGGCTGAAAGCTGGGATATCAGCCCGGACGGCACGGTATACACGTTTCACTTACGCGAAGGGGTTAAATTCCAAAGCAACAAACTGTTTAGACCCTCGCGCGACCTGAATGCCGATGATGTGATCTTCTCGTTTATGCGTCAGATGGATCCCAAAAACCCCTACCACAACGTCTCCGGTGGCAACTACAGCAATTTCGATAGCCTGGAACTGGCGAAGCTGATCAAGAATATAGAGAAAGTGGATGACAATACGGTGCGCATCACGCTGGCGCATGCGGAAGCGCCGTTCCTCGCGGATTTGGCCTGGTACTTCGCCTCCATTCACTCTGCGGAGTATGCCGATCAGATGCTGAAGGCCGGTACGCCAGAAAAAGTGGACATGGAGCCTATCGGCACCGGGCCATTTGAGCTGGTGCAATATCAAAAAGACTCCCGCATTCTCTACAAAGCCTTCCCGGATTACTGGCAGGGCAAAGCGAAACTGGATCGCATTGTCTTTTCCATCACCCCAGATGCCTCAGTGCGCTATGCCAAGCTGGAAAAAAACGAGTGCCAGATTATGCCGTTCCCTAATCCGGCCGATCTGGAAAAAATGCGCACCAATCCTGACCTGACGCTGGAACAGAAATCGGGACTCAACACCGGTTTCCTGTCGTTCAACACCACTAAAGCGCCGCTGGATAACGTTAAAGTCCGCCAGGCGCTGGCGATGGCCATTAACAAGCAGGCGATAATTGACGCGATCTTCAAAGGCACCGGCACGGTGGCGAAAAATATTCTGCCGCCGGATGTCTGGAGCGCCGACAAGGATCTGAAAGATTACGATTATGATCCGCAGAAAGCCAAAGCGTTGCTGCAGGAAGCGGGCATAAAACCCGGCACCGAAATCTCACTGTGGGCGATGCCGGTACAGCGTCCTTACAACCCGAATGCGCGACGAATGGCAGAGATGATTCAGGCAGATTGGGCGCAGGTGGGCATTAAAGCCAACATCGTCAGTTATGAGTGGGGTGAATACCTGAAGCGCGTGAAGGGCGGCGAGCATCAGGCGGCGCTGATGGGCTGGACCACGGCGACTGGCGATCCGGATAACTTCTTCGGCCCGCTCTACAGCTGCACCTCGGCCAATGGCGGCTCCAACTCCTCCAAATGGTGCTATCAGCCGTTCGAGAAGATCATCACCGAAGCACGTGCTGAGCAAAACCATGACAAGCGCGTCACCCTGTATCTCGAAGCGCAGCAGATGATGCATGACCAGGTGCCTGCCGTGATGATCGCCCATTCGACAATTTTCGAGCCGGTGCGCAAAACGGTGAGCGGATATACCGTCGATCCGTTTGGCAAACACATTTTCTATCCGGTCGATATTAAGGATTGATGATGGCAGCGGGCAATCCAAAGGCGGCCCGCTAGATTGCCAAAATCCTGGCGATTATGGCTTCCAGCGTTGACGCAACGGCTCTTCCAGCGCGTTCATTTGCTGCAGTAAAAACGTCATAAACACATTCAGGGCGGCACTGCGAGGTCGCCCTGATTGCGCCTGTAGCTGCAGGTTGCGCTGACTCAACTGATCAATACCCACAGAACGTAATATCAAGCCGTGCGTTTCCGCCTCTTGCAGCACGGTAAAGGCGCTGCAAATGGTCAGGGCCAGCGGTGTACGCAGCAGGAAGTGGAACAGCGTTGAGAAGGTATCGCAGGTGATCACCGGTTCAATCAAATTGCCGCTCATGTGGCTCGCCAGCTCAAACAATTGGCGCACCGTAGTGTTCTGCTGCGGCAATGCCAGCGGATAATGGCTGACATCGTTCAGGGTCACGTGTGGTGCGCTCGCCAGCGGATGAGTTTGATGCATCACCAGCAGCACCGGCGCTGGCCAGGAACCGATCACCTCCACACCGCGTTCAGCGTGCAGGCTAAATTGCAGTGCCAGATCGCATTCACCACTGCGCAATAACTCGGCGACACCTTGCGTACTCGCCACTTTGATATCAAACAGCACGCCGGGATTATCCTCACGGAAGGCGGCAATCATGCGCGGCAGCAGCGTAAAGGCCAACCCATCGGTACAGGCCACGCGAATCAGCGTGCGTCGTACGGCCTTTAATCCTTTGATTTCTGCCAGCGCGTATTCCATCTCCAGCATATTTTTGCGCACGTGATGGGCGTAAATTTCACCGGCTTCATTCAGCACCATACCGCGCGCATGGCGATCGAACAGCGGTACGCCGACCTGATTTTCCAGTCGCTGGATCTGCCTGCTGATGGCCGACACCGCCACAAACAGCTGTTCACTGGCCGCGCTGAGCGAACCGGTATTGGCGACAGCCAGAAAATAGCGGATCTCGTTGCTTATCATGCGAATGCCTCATGCTGGTGCATGCCTCGAAATCGGGCAGCGGAGCTTTGCCAAAAAAGCAAATCATACTCGATAAATTGATAATTGTGGCAAAGCAAGGTTTCCGCAAAGATGACAAAACCAAAATACCAATAAAAGACATGCAAACATGACAGCTAAAGAAGCGGTACAACAAGCCACCGCCTGGTTCGACAGCGGGGAGTTTCAGGAAACACTGGCCCGACGCGTGGCACAGCGCACCGAAAGCCAGCGCCAGGATCGCGACAACGAATTACAGCATTACTTACAGGATGAAATTGGCCCTCAGCTGATCGCACTGGGGTTTACGCTGCACTTTATCGATAACCCTGAAGCCGCTCATCGCCCCTTCCTGGTGGCGGTGCGCATCGAAGATCCGTCTCTGCCGACCTTGCTGAGCTACGGCCATGGCGATGTGGTGTTCGGCGATGACGAAAACTGGCGCGAAGGCCTATCGCCGTGGCAGTTGGTGGAAGAAGGCGATCGCTGGTACGCACGCGGCAGCGCGGATAACAAAGGCCAGCACTGCGTTAACCTTGCTGCGCTGGAGCAGGTATTTAAAGCACGTGGTGGACGACTCGGATTCAACTGCAAAATGCTGTTTGAGATGGGTGAGGAGATCAGCTCTCCGGGTCTGGCTCAGCTGTGCCAGCATCATGCTGAACTGCTTAAAGCCGATCTGTTTATCGCTTCTGACGGCCCGCGTCTCAATGCGGTGCGCCCAACCCTGTTCCTTGGCTCCCGGGGTGCGGTCAACTTCCGTCTCACCGTCACCGCGCGTGACAACGCCTATCACTCAGGTAACTGGGGCGGCTTATTGACCAATCCGGGTACTCAACTCGCCAACGCCATTGCTTGTCTGGTGAACGAAAGGGGCGTGCTGCAGGTTGATGCGCTGAAACCTGACTCTCTCACTCAGCAAGTGCGCGACATCCTCAGCGACATCGAAGTGGGCGGGATGCCAGGCGATCCAGAGATTGATCCCACCTGGGGCGAGCCGACGCTTTCTCCGACAGAAAGACTCTACGGCTGGAATACACTGGAAGTCCTCGCGTTCCTGACCGGCAATCCTGCGCGTCCGATGAATGCCATTCCCGGTGAAGCCACGGCGGTGTGCCAGTTGCGCTTTGTGGTCGGTACCGATTGGGAAAACCTGGCTCAGCATGTGAGCGAGCACCTGGCGCAGCACGGTTTTGGCTACGTAAAAGTGGAGTTTATGCGCGGCTCACCGGCGACGCGACTCGATCCTACCGATCCGCTGGTGGATTGGGTGCTGGCGAGCATGGCAGAGACCAGCGGCAAAAAACCGGCGCTGCTGCCGAATCTGGGCGGTTCACTGCCCAACGAAGTGTTCTCAGACATTCTCGGCCTGCCAACCTTGTGGGTGCCGCACTCCTACCCGGCCTGCGGTCAGCATGGCGTCAACGAACATATGCTGAAGTCGATTGCGCGTGAAGGTCTGCAAATTATGACCCGACTGCTGTGGGATTTGGGCGAGCAGGGCAGCGAACTGGTGGCTAAACACCGTCTGCACGCAGGAGGTGCTGCATGAGTACGCTTAACACGGCTGCCCCATTGAGCAGCACCAAACCAAATCTGCACAAAACGCTGTTTGCCACCTGTATCGGTAATGCACTGGAGTGGTTTGATATTGCGGTGTACGGCTTCTTTGCCAGCTACATTGCCCATGCGTTCTTCCCCACCAGCGATCCCTCGGTCTCTTTGCTGCTGACCTTTGGTAGCTTCGGCGTCTCCTTCCTGATTCGTCCGTTAGGCGCGATTGTGCTGGGTAACTATGCCGACCGCCACGGGCGTAAAAAGGCGCTGCTGCTATCCATTAACCTGATGATGCTGGGCGGCGCGGTGATCACCTTTATGCCGAGCTACGGCACTATTGGTTTGATTGCGCCGTTGCTGATTCTGCTGGCGCGTTTGGTACAGGGCTTCTCAGCGGGTGGCGAATTCGGTAGCTCAACGGCGTTTCTGGTCGAGCATTTCCCGGAGCGCAGGGCGTTTATCGCCAGCTGGCAGTTTGCCACGCAAGGCGCGAGTACGCTGCTGGCCTCGGCGTTTGGATTGGGGTTGACGCAGATCCTCACGGAGAGCCAGATTCAGGATTGGGGATGGCGTATCCCGTTTGCCTTCGGTCTGCTGATTGGTCCGTTGGGGATCTACATCCGCCGCCATGTGCATGAGCCTGCCAGTTTTGAAGCGCAAGCGCCGGAGGCCGCACCGTTGAAACGTCTGTTCGGGCGTCAGAAGGAGCTGATGCTGCTGGCGATTGGCCTGATGGTGATCTCCACCGCAGTAAACTACATGCTCAACTACGTGCCAACTTACGCCACCAAAAACCTGCATCTGCCAGGTTCCGCCGCGTTCACTGCGACCTTGCTGGCAGGGGTGATCCTGACGGTGGTGACGCCGCTGATGGGCTTACTGGCGGAGCGTGTTGGCCGCGTGCCGTTGATGTGGGGCTCGCTGATCCTGTTGATCATCACTATCTATCCAGCGTTTAAGCTGGTGGTGAATCACACCACGCCGACCACCTTGATTATTCTGGTGTGCTGGATGGCGTTGCTGAAATCAATCTATTTCTCGACGGTACCGTCGGTGATGGCCGACTTGTTCCCAATTGGTACTCGCGCCAGTGGGATGGCGATCAGCTATAACGTCGCGGTGACGGTGTTTGGTGGTTTTGCACCGCTGATTTGTACGCTGCTGATCACTGCCACCGGCACCAGCCTGGCACCCGGTTATTACCTGATGGCGATGTCGGTACTAAGTGGATTAGCCTTGCTACGCAGCCAGAAGCGTATCGCTTAAAAGCGGTTGAGCGGATTAGTTTGCCCCCCTATCTAAAGGCGAAGAGCTTAGGCATACCGGAGCTGCGCATTCCATTGCGCAGCCTGAAGAAATGCGCCAGTTATGGCGCGACTTCACCTCATGACGATACCTGGCTGGTAACCTATTCGGCCAGGTATTTCACTCAGGAGAACTGCAAATACGCCACGTGGGTCTGCAGATACTCTTCCAGTCCGTGACGTCCATCCGCACCACCAATACCCGATTTGCGCCAGCCTGCATGGAACCCTTGCATCGCCTCGAAGTTCTCGCGGTTGATGTAGGTCTCACCAAACTTCAACTGACGCAGCGCAATCATCGCCGTGTTCAGATTTTGCGTGTAAATCGAAGAGGTCAGGCCATATTCACAATCGTTAGCCAGCGCGACGGCTTCATCAAGGGTTTTAAAGGTCATCACTGGTAATACCGGACCAAAGATCTCTTCACGCATGATCTCCATCTCCTGACGCACACCGGTAATAATCGTCGGTTCGAAGTAGAACCCTTTATCACCGGCGCGTTTGCCGCCCAGCACTACTTTTCCGCCTTCAGACACTGCTTTGGCGACTTTCTGCTCCACGCGTTCCAGCGCGGCGGCGGTGATCAGCGGGCCCATGTCGATATCGGTTTGTTCGGCCGGATTGCCAAACTTCACCTGCTTCATTGCGGCAGTCAGAGCGGTGATAAAGCGATCATAAATGCCTTCCTGGACATACACGCGTTCCGCACAGTTGCACACCTGTCCGGTGTTGATCACGCGTGAGCTGACAATCGCCTTCACAGCGAGATCCAGGTCTGCATCATCCATGACAATCGCGGGGGCTTTGCCGCCGAGTTCCAGCGACACCTTGGTGACATTTTTCGCTGCGGATTGCATGGTGGCAATGCCCGCGCCGACGCTGCCGGTCAGGCTCACCAAACCGACTTTCGGGTTCGCCGCCAGCTCCTGACCGACTTCAGGACCATAACCAAACACAAAGTTGATCACGCCCTTCGGCAGGCCAATCTCATGCACAATCTGCGCGAAAATCGCCGCGTTGTTAGGGGTGAGCTCACTGGGTTTGATGGCAATAGTGTTGCCGGTAATCAGCGCCGGAGCGGCTTTACGCGCAATCAGGAAGAAGGGGAAATTCCACGGCAGGATACCGGTGGTGACACCGATGGCTTTCTTAAATACAAAGATATTTTCATTTGGGCGATCGCTATTGACGATTTCACCTTCATAACGACGCGCCCATTCGGCCATGTAATCCAGATAATCGGCAGTGAAAAGCACTTCAGTTTGCGCCAGCCCCTGCGTTTTACCGCCTTCCGCCACAATCGTGGACGTCAATTCGGGTTCACGCTGGCGGATACCGGCGGCAATTTTACGCAACCAGTTGCCGCGTTCTACTGCGGGCAACGCTTCCCAGCCGGGTTGTGCAGTTTCTGCTGCCGCAATTGCCTGTGCTGCATCTTGCTGAGTGCCTTGCGGCACGCGAGACAGCAGCGCTTCAGTCGCCGGATTGATGACCTCAATCCATTTATCGTTCTGATCGTTTACAAACGCGCCATTAATGTAATGTTGATGGTGTGTTGTCATCTGTAGGGTCTCCGCGATCGGTTTCGTTATCAGGGTGTGAATCGAGAGTGAAACAGATCAAGGTGTAGCACCTTTTTGTCAGTGCCAGAGCGGATGACGAGATGGCAGAGAAGGGAAGAACGGTACGACAGACGCAGCATTCCTGATGAAATGCCGCGTATTCAGCGTGTTAGCTAATCATCCTTTTCAGCAAAAATATCAGGGGCCCGGAACCGCCGCGCCGCTGGCGATAAACCAGGCGAGGAAACTGACGCCAGCAATGATGATGGCAATAGGGAAGAGCAGTCCGATTTTCATAATTATCCTGATCGTTAAGCGAGTTGAACAATGGCGCGATGGGTTTTCATCATACTGAACAGCTGGAATTGGCTGGCGTCATCCACCTCGCGCAGATGTTCGCCTTTCTGATACCGAATGCGGTGAACATGCCCGAGTTGACGCCACACCACGATGGCCGAAGCCAGCAGGGCGCAGTTCTCTTCGCTCTGGATGCAGTCAAGTGTGGCGTAACGTTCTTCATCCAATCCATTAATGAACACGTTTAACGCCTGGGGCGGCACAATGGCGCGGATATCATCCAGCATCACGCGGCTCACCTGCTGCGACAACAGCAGCGTCAACCTTTTGCTATTCATCTCATTCCTTCGTTGCGATGATTTTTCCAACGTTATACGGAGTTCGCCACGTCGGGGAAAGCTCATCGGGCGGCTTTGCGTGACTGCCATGTTAAACAGCAGGCTGGCAGTCAGTCAAAAACTGTGTCGATCAACACAACAAAAATAAAAAATATCCCCAATAATAAGTCACTTATAAAAATCAGTCAGAATGTTGCCTGCAAATGCGATTTTGTGATCCTCATGTTGAAGACCCGCCGAATTTTGCCAGCAGTGCGCGCTTTCCGGCAGCCATCCAAAGGCTGAAGAAAAGCTGCGCACCGTAGACTGCTGCTAATCGGGAAACTGTCGGTTTCCTGTGGGCCTCAACCTTACGAAGGAATAACAATGAACAGTGCCATTCTTGCCGGTATTTTATGGCATCTGGTGGGTGCCGCCAGTGCCGCATGTTTTTATGCTCCGTTTAAGCAGGTAAAAAAGTGGTCATGGGAAACAATGTGGTCAGTGGGCGGCGTGATGTCATGGCTGATTCTGCCATGGGCGGTCAGTGCCGTGCTGCTGCCCAACTTCTGGGCGTATTACGGTAGTTTTAGCTTCTCGCAGCTGCTGCCGGTGTTTCTGTTTGGTGCCATGTGGGGAGTCGGAAATATCAACTATGGCCTGACCATGCGTTATCTCGGCATGTCGATGGGCATTGGTATTGCCATCGGTATCACCCTCGTGGTGGGCACCCTGATGACGCCGCTGTTGCAGGGACGCTTTGTAGAGCTGTTCAGCTCGCCGGGCGGACGAATGACGTTGTTAGGCGTACTGGTGGCGTTGGTGGGTGTGGCGATCGTTTCACGTGCCGGTTTGTTGAAAGAGCGTGCACTCGGCATCAATGCAGAAGAGTTTAATCTGAAGAAAGGGCTGGTGCTGGCGGTACTGTGTGGCATCTTCTCCGCCGGGATGTCGTTCGCGATGGATGCGGCAAAACCGATGCATGAAGCGGCAGCCAATCTGGGTATCAACCCGCTGTACGTGGCATTGCCAAGTTATGTGGTGATCATGGGCGGCGGTGCGCTGGTTAACCTGGCCTATTGCTTTATCCGTCTGGCGATCAAACCTGAACTGTCGGTGCGCCGTGACTTCTCAGTGGCGAAACCGATGCTGATCGCTAACGTGGCCTTCGCCGTGCTCGGCGGCACCATGTGGTATCTGCAGTTCTTCTTCTATGCCTGGGGCCACGCGAAAATCCCTCCGCAATACGACTTTGTCAGCTGGATGCTGCACATGAGCCTGTATGTGCTGTGCGGTGGTTTGGTGGGTCTGGTGCTGAAAGAGTGGAAAGCGGTGGGGCAGCGTCCGGTTCGCGTGCTGTCGCTGGGTTGCGTGGTGATCATCATTGCCGCCAACATCGTCGGATTGGGCATGGCCAACGGCTAATGAATTGGCCGCTTTAGAACAAGCCTGACGCGCGGCAAGGTGCGTCAGGCTTTTATTTTGTCGCTCAGTGAGGCGTGCTGAGGAAGAAAACGCTGGCGCCAGGCGCTGGGTGTCAAACCGGTATCCCGCGTAAACACCACCGAGAAGTAATTGCTGTCATCAAAGCCGCAGCGAGCGGCCACTTCACTGATTAAACAATCCTGCGTGCGTAACAAATATTTTGCCTGGCACAGTTGCAGCTGCCGTAAATAGTGGCCCACCGTCATGCCGGTTTGCTGACGAAACAGCTGCTTCAGTGCACGCTCATTTAATTCATTTTGCTGGCAAAAATGGGCCAGGTCGAATGGGCGGTGCAGTGCACCCTGTAAGGCAGACATCAGTAAATCAAGCTGTTCACCCTCCGGCAGCGCCCATGGACGGTCGGCGGCATAACCATGCCGACGCAAGATCAGTGCCAGCTGCAGAAACAGGGCTTCAGAGAGCTGGATCGACAACGAATCGCTTTTACGGCTCTCCCGCTCCAGCTGGCTGATCACGCCACGCGCCAGCGCCATGCCGCGCGTGGTTAAGCGCCAGCAGCTGGGTGCATCATCGTCCTGCGGGGGCAGCAGTTGGCTCCAGTCCAGACTCAGACGAAAGCGATCGCGGCAGTAAAGAATGTTATCCAGCGCCAAATCGTTGACGCTGTCATAACTGTGGCAATCATTGTCGCGGATATAGAACACATCGCCGCAGGTAATCAACCACGGGCGTTCGTTGAGCACGTGCAAGCCGTTGCCGCGCCAGACGATCACAATTTCACTGAATTCATGACGATGCGGGGGGAAGGAGGGTTGAGGCATGCGTTCGGCCACCGCAATCGGCAAATTGGTGGCCGGGAAATAGTCTTCGCGCGTCAAAATCAGCGACATGGGAACCACTCCAGTTACATCATCTGCTGGCGCTCCGCTCGGGGCGCGCAGCCAAATTCCCGCCGAAACAGCGTGGAGAAGTGGTTGCTGTCACCAAATCCGCACTGATAGGCGATGTCCGTTATGCGCATATCACTATGGCGCAGTAGATGCCGGGCCTGCAATAAGCGCAGACGATTCAGGTAGCGCTGCGGCGTATTGCCGGTTTGCTGCTTCATCTGGCGATGCAGGGTGCGCAGCGAAAGCGAGAAGCGATCGGCCAGCGCATCCCATTCAATATCTTCACTGTAGTGCTCATTGAGCCAGTCAAGCAACCGATGCAGACGCGCTTCCTGATCCTGCGCCTGATCGTTGTGACCCGCCTCGCGCAGCAGCACCAGCAGTTGCAAAAACAGCTGCTCCTGATGCGCCTGTCGCTCCAGCGACCAGACCTCCTGCTGTTTCATCTGCGTCACAATCTGCAGCGCCTGCGCCATCACCTTGTGATTGATACGCCAGTGCGACAGATAGTTGCCGTTTTCATCACCGGGCAGCAATGACTGTAAACCAGAGAGAAAACGAAACGCTGCCGGGCTGCGGTACAGCACATTGGTCAGGCACAAATTCTCGGTTTGTTCATACAGATGGCGATCGTGATCGCGTACAAAGCACACGCAACCGGCGCACAGGGTCTGCGGCTGGCCGTTAAACACGTGAATACCGGAACCTTGCTCAACCAGCACGATTTCGTGGAAATCATGATGATGCTCGGGAAAGGCCTGCTGAGGCACGCGCGGCTCAATAGCAATCGCGTAGTTTCCTTCCGGAAAGAAATCAGCACTGTGCAGAACGGTCATGATGCGCCTCTCGATTAACAATTTTGTAACCGAGTCTACGCAGGCGCTGTGCACCTTACCTTGAAATTTAAACCGCACAGCGCAGGAAAATGGCGAATTATTCAAGATCGGCCAAGTGATTGATGGAATTGCGGTAAAGCTCACAACTCTGTTGTTCCCCGGTTCTGTGAGCTTTCTCACGATCATCTTTGCCAGCCTGCCATCGACTATCACGCGCTGGCAGTAAGGGGAAGGTGGCAAAGCGCCAGTATTCATACGCTAAAGCCATCTCATCACAGGAAGAAACGCCATGAGTATGCGTAACATTGTTGCCATTGATTTAGGCGCATCCAGCGGGCGCGTGATGCTCGCACAATGGACCTCTGCTAACCAGCGCATCACCCTGCGTGAAGTGTGTCGTTTTGCCAACCAACGTGTTCGTCGCGCTGGTTATGACTGCTGGGATCTCGACAGTCTGGAGCAGGCGATTCGCGCAGGGCTGGCGCAGTTAGATGATGAGGGCATCGTGCCGGACAGCATCGGCATTGATACCTGGGGCGTGGATCTGGTGCTGCTGGATGCCAACGGCGATCGGGTGGGCGAAACGGTCAGTTATCGTGATTCGCGCACCGATGGCGTGATGGCACAAGCGATCAATGAGCTGGGTAAAGCCGCGATTTACCAGCGCACGGGCATCCAGTTTCTGCCCTTCAATACCCTTTATCAGCTGCGTGCGTTGCACCAGCAACAACCGGGCTGGCAGGCACAGGTCAAACATGCGCTGATGATCCCGGATTATCTGCATTACCGTCTGACCGGCAATATGAACTGGGAGTACACCAACGCCACCACCACGCAGCTGCTCAACATTGACACCGGCGAGTGGGATCGCGAGTTGCTGGCGTGGGCGGGGATTGATGCCGACTGGTTTGGCAAACCGACTGCGCCGGGCAACACCGTGGGCAACTGGGTTAACGCCAGTGGTAAAAAGATCCCGGTGGTGGCCGTCGCCACCCACGATACCGCCAGCGCGGTATTGGCCACGCCGCTGATGCAGGATGATGCCGCTTATCTCAGTTCTGGCACCTGGTCGTTAATGGGCATAGAAAGTCTGCAACCCTGCGTCAACCGCACGTCGCTCGACGCCAATATCACCAACGAAGGTGGCGCGGAAGGCTATCGGGTGTTGAAGAACATCATGGGACTGTGGCTATTACAGCGCGTATGCAGCGAATTGCACATCTCAGATCTCTGCGCATTGATTGACGAAGCAAAAAATGAATCCGCCTGTCGTGCCCTGATCAATCCTAATCATACGCGTTTTATTAATCCCGCCAGCATGGTGCAGGAGATTCAGGATGCCTGCGCTGAGCAGCATATGCCGATTCCACAAAGCCCTGCAGCGCTGGCACGCACCATTTTCGACAGCCTGGCGCTGCTGTATCGCCAGGTGATAGGCGAACTGGGCAACCTGCGCGGAACCGCGATTCGCCAGTTACATGTGGTCGGCGGCGGCAGTCAGAACCCATTACTGAACCAACTCTGTGCCGATGCCTGCGAAATGCCCGTACTGGCCGGCCCCATTGAAGCCTCAACGCTGGGTAATGTCGGCTGCCAGCTGATGGCGTTGGGTGAACTGCGTGATGTGGCCGAATTGCGTCGCTGCATCGATAAAAATTTCCCGTTAGAAACGTTTGCACCTCAGAACGCCAGCATCTTTGCTGCCCACCAGGCACGCTTTGCGGCACTGAGCCAACCTGCTAAGGAACTTGCATATGACAAAGCTGATTGAACAAGCCTTTGAACTGGCGAAACAACGCTACGCGGCGTTGGGTATTGATGTGGACCAGGTAATGACCCAACTGGATGGCATCCCGGTGTCGATGCACTGCTGGCAGGGGGATGATGTTCGTGGCTTTGAAAACCCGAATGGCGAACTGACGGGCGGTATTCAGGCCACCGGCAATTATCCGGGACGCGCTCGCAACGCGGATGAGCTGCGTGCGGACATAGAAAAAGCCATGTCGCTGATCCCCGGCGCCAAACGCCTCAACCTCCACGCCATTTATCTGGACAGCGATTCGCCAGTTGAACGCGATGCCATTGAGCCGAAGCACTTTAGCGGCTGGGTAGAGTGGGCGAAATCCAACAAATTAGGACTGGATTTTAACCCCAGCTGCTTCTCACACCCGCTGAGCGCCGACGGCTTTACGCTTTCCCATGCTGATAAAGGGATTCGCCAGTTCTGGATCGACCACTGCAAAGCCAGCCGCCGTATTTCAGCGCACTTTGGTGAACAGCTGGGAACCCCATCGGTGATGAACATCTGGGTGCCTGATGGCATGAAAGATCTCACCATCGATCGTCTGGCACCGCGCGAGCGTCTGGCCAGCGCGCTGGATGAAGTCATCAGCGAGAAGCTCGACCCGCGTCATCATATCGATGCGGTGGAAAGCAAACTGTTTGGTATCGGCGCGGAGAGTTACACCGTGGGCTCCAACGAGTTTTGCCTCGGCTACGCCGCCAGCCGTCAAACGGCGCTGACGTTAGACGCCGGACATTTCCATCCTACCGAAGTGATCTCCGACAAGATTTCAACCGCCATGCTGTACGTGCCGCGCCTGCTGTTACATGTCAGCCGCCCGGTACGCTGGGATAGCGATCACGTGGTGCTGCTCGATGATGAAACGCAGGCCATCGCCACTGAGATCGCCCGCCACAAACTGTTCGACAAAGTGCATATCGGCCTGGACTTCTTTGACGCCTCGATTAACCGCATCGCAGCCTGGGTGATTGGCACCCGCAACGCCAAAAAAGCGCTGCTGCGCGCACTGCTGGAACCCAGCGATCAGCTGCGAAAATGTGAGCAGGAAGGGGATTACACCGCGCGTCTGGCGCTGCTGGAAGAGCAGAAATCTCTGCCATGGCAGGCGGTCTGGGAAGCCTGGTGTCTGCGACATGATGTGCCCGCCGATGCCAGCTGGCTGAGCGAAGTGCGTCATTATGAACAACAAACATTGCGTCTACGATAAGGGATCTACCATGCAAAATATTCTCTCTTCTTCATTCGTTCAGAACATGGTGAAGGCGACCAGTGATATGTGGCTGAAAGGCTGGGATGAGCGCAATGGTGGCAATGTCAGCCTGCGTTTGCTGCCGGAGGAAGCGCAGGCCTGGTCAGCTGATTTTTATGCCGAACCGCGCTGTATTGAGTTAACCCAACCGGCGCCGGCGCTGGCCAACGATTGGTTCCTGGTCACCGGTTCTGGCAAATTCTTCCGTAACGTTCAACTTGATCCCGCCGACTGTCTGGCGCTGTTACAGGTGGACGACAAAGGGCTGTCGTACAAAATCCACTGGGGTCTGAGCAACGGCGGGTTGCCGACCTCGGAACTGGCGGCGCATTTCCAGTCGCATAGCGTGCGCAAGCAGGTTTCCAATGGGGCTGACCGCGTGATAATGCACTGCCATGCCACCAATTTTATGGCGTTGAGTTACGTAGTGAATCTGGATTCCGCCCGTTTCACGCGCTTGCTATGGGAAGGCAGCACCGAATGTCTGGTGGTGTTCCCGGATGGCGTCGGTATCCTGCCGTGGATGGTGCCGGGAACCGATCAGATTGGTCAAGCCACTGCCGATGCCATGGCATCACACAGCCTGGTGATGTGGCCGTTCCACGGCATTTTCGGTGCCGGTCCGAATCTGGATGAAACTTTTGGACTGATCGACACGGCCGAGAAGTCTTCAGAAGTGGTGGTCAAAGCCTTGTCGATGGGTGGGATTCGCCAGAGCATCACCACCGAACAGCTGGTGGCACTTGGAGAACGCTTCAGTGTGCAACCGTGGCAAGCGGCATTGGATGCGGAGCGCAGTGATGTTGCGTAAAGCCTTTGTGATGCAGGTGCATGCGCACTGTCATGATGAATATCTGCGTCGCCATTCACCGATCTGGCCTGAGCTGGAACAGACGTTGAAAACTCACGGTGCGCACAACTATGCGATTTGGCTGGATGCGGAGCGTAATTTGTTATTCGCCAGCGTGGAGATAGAGTCGGAAGCACGTTGGGAGGCGGTCGCGAACACGGAAGTGTGCCAGCGTTGGTGGGCATCGATGAAAGATTTGATGCCATCGAATGCGAACAATAGCCCGATCAGCCAGGTGTTAAAACCGATGTTTTTTATGCCTTAAGGATTTCAAACATTACACTTTGGTGCAAGTCAGGGGCGGCCTGGAGGTCGCACCTGACTGCAAAGTGATAAAACATCGTCAGCAGGCTATGACGCGTTCAACGCGCAGTAGCCTGCCAGAGCGGGCCAGATGGCCATCTGCGTATCGACTATTCCATCGAGATCGTCACGGCTTGCGCCTTCACGGGCGCGCACCGACATGCCCTGCAACACGCAGGCCAGATAGCTGGCCAACGTACCGCTGTTGGCACACTGCGGTAATTCACCGCGCTGCTGTCGAACATCCAAAAACTGTTTCAAGGCGTTTTCCTGCGCATGATGTTGCTTAGCCAGCATCTGTGCAATCTCGTCTGAGCCTGAAGAGAGCGCACTGGAGGTGCAGATAAAGAAACAGCCAGCGGGCTTATCGCACTCGGTAAAACAGGCTGCAGTAGCACGAAAATAGGCCTCAATCGCGGCTTTGACATCGAGTGTTTCATCCTTAAGCACCTGATTACGCTGCGCGCTGAAGGTATCGATGTAGCGCTGCATTGCTGCGCGGAACAAGCCTTCCTTATTCTCAAACTCCGCGTAAAGCGTCGGCGCTTTCGCCCCCGTCGCGTTCACCAAATCTGACAGCGAGGTGCCTTCATAACCGTGTGCCCAAAACAACATTAACGCTTTATCCAGCGCATCGTTGCGATCAAACACTTTGGGGCGACCACGCGTTTTGCGATTAAGCGTGTCGGTCATTTGCGTCATAGGGACACCTCACTGCATGAAGAACATGTGATTAAATTACCGATCGCTAACTAAATATGCAAGCGCAGCCGACATTCCCTCTCATTCACTTTGCCCGTTTGTGCTTTACCTGCGGCACAACACTCAAATCGATAAGTGAAAAAGGGCGCTAAAGCCCATAATCACGCCTCTTCTTAATAAAATAATGACCGTTAATAAAATGATTGACGAGATGCCCAGTTCGGCGCTAGCATTTAATTAACGGTTGTTAACTTAATTCAGCCGACCCCTATCATCTGCATAAGAGAGACGATCATGAAAAGCATCAAAATGGTATTAGCCGCAGTCGCACTGTCATCCATCGCATTTGGTAGCATGGCTGCTGAATTAGTGAATCAGGCACCATTGAACCAGCAGCAAATTGGTGTGGTCAGTGCATCAGGTAGCACTAACCTGACTTCACTGGAGAATCAGCTATCGGAGAAGGCGAGTGCTGCCGGAGCAAAGTCGTTCCGCATCACTTCGACCTCTGGCAACAACAAGCTAAATGGCACAGCGGTAATTTATAACTAATCACCAAAGCGCAAAGAATGGCGCAGGGGCGCACCGATGTGGGCCCCTGGTTATGAGCGGATTATCCGTTTGAACGGAGTTGCGGATACCGACGGAAGATGGCGATACACCAGAACAACGCAACCAGTCCAATTAACCCCCCCACGTTACCCACATCCGACATTTTCATATGCAGGCTGACCTGGTTCCCCAACAGGGCACCCGCACCAATCCCGATGTTATAAATACCTGAGAACAAGGACATCGCCACATCGGTGGCATCCGGTGCCAGTGACAGCACACGAACCTGCATCGCCAGGCCGATCATCATCATTGCCATGCCCCAGAAAATGCACAGCAGCGAAATGGCTGCAGGGCGCACGGCGGCAAACAGCAACAGCCCCATACTCAACGTGATGATGCCAATCGCGGCGAGTAACATCGCTGAGGGGAATTTGTTGCCCAGCGAACTGAACAGCACGCTGCCGATAATCCCGGCTGAACCGAACAGCAACAGCAGTAAGGTCGTGAAGTTCTCATCCGCATTCGCGACCACCTGCATAAAGGGTTCGATGTAGCTGTAAGCGGTGTAGTGCGCGGTGACCACCAGCGTCACCAGAATATACATTGCTACTAACGCCGGACGGCGGAACAGCATCGGTACGCTACTCAGTGAGCCTGTGTGCTCGCTCGGCAGATGTGGCAGTATCCGCACCAGCAAAATTAGCAGCACCAACGCTGACAAGCCGATCATGCCGAAAGTGGTGCGCCAGCCGAGGTATTGCCCAACGATTCGGCCAATGGGCACGCCCAACACCATCGCCAATGCCGTACCGGTTGCCAGCATACTCAACGCCTGGGTTTTTTTGCCAGCCGGAGCAACACGAATCGCGAGTGAAGCAGTAATCGACCAGAATACCGCGTGCGCCAGTGCGATGCCGATGCGCGAAATCACCAGCGAGGTGAAATCCCATGCCACGGACGAAAGCACATGGCTGGCGATAAACAGAATGAACAACACCGACAGCAGCAGACGGCGTTCTATATTCCGCGTCAGTAGCATTAACGGCAGGGATAACAGCGCAACGACCCATGCATAAATGGTCAGCATAATACCGACATCAGCGGTCTTCATGGCGTAGCTCGCCGCTATATCCGACAACAGGCCAACAGGTACAAATTCAGTGGTATTAAAGACAAAGGCGGCAATCGCCAGCAGCACAACGCGTAGCCAGGCTGTTTTACGTGAGACAGTAGTTGGTTGCATGGGGTTCAAATCGATCTGACAGCGAGTGAGGGGGCGAAACGAGCCCAGTTAAGTGACCTGCATCACAAATTGGGGCTATTGTGGAGCATTAATGAGCGGATGAAAACCATATAGACCGTTTTTATTCCTGAATATTTTTTATCGCTGAAGACCTGGTTAATAGCCTGGGGTTATTATCAATTCTTGCTTTTTGGTTAAGGGGTGAACGCAGGCAAGAACAATCAAAGCGTAGCGCTTTACGATTCCGTGATGAGGAAGTCGGCTGTTTCTGTATGAGAACGATGTGACAGCCGTACTTAACAACACGCCTTAAGCGCTACGCGATTGTCAGACCAGCATTATCAGAGTTGCACCATGTGTTTTAGCGCCACGCTATGCTGAGTGGTCAGGCTTTTTTTTACCGCCACCGGGCAACAATGCTCGCATCCCATCGCATTGGAATAGAATTTACGGGCTTGTTGAATGGCGGCCGTGGCGGTGTAGAAAGTCCCGAGAAAGCGCCGTGCACCATCGGAAGGGAGGAACGGGCAGCCTGTTGCATGTACCACATGGTTGTCGTTATAGCCTGCATGCTTATCGACGTAATAATAGAGTTGCATCTAACGTCCTCATTGCTGTGAAAAAAGAAAATCTAACTATTGTTGGAATAAAATGGATTATAGCGACGAATTGTCGTTTTGTTTTAAGTGGGACTATTTGAAAGCGCGATTCTGACGGCTTAAGCGAGAAGCGGGGCGCAGCGGCCCCGTCGTTTAGATGAAAGGTATTACAGTTTTCGGCACTGTAAACGCCAGCCAACGAACAAGGCCAGCAACAGCAACACACTGATGAACAGCGTCACGCCCGTCCAACCATAGCTGTGCCAGAACACACCGCCTAATGTGCCCGCCACGCTGGAACCCACGTAGTAGCTGAATAAATAAAGTGACGATGCCTGGCCTTTGGCGCGGCGTGCGCGTGGACCAATCCAACCGCTGGCAACGGAGTGCGCGGCAAAAAAGCCCGCTGTAAACAGCATCATGCCGGGCAGTATCAGCCAGAGTGAATCAAATGCGGTGAGCAACAACCCAGCCAGCATAATGGCGGTGGCGCCAATCATTACCGGACCACGGCCAAAGCGGCTGGTCATCGCGCCTGCTTTAGGAGAACTCCACGAGCCGGTCAGATAAACCACCGACAGCAGACCCACCACCGCCTGGCTTAGCGACCAGGGGGCGCTCAACAAACGGTAGCCAATGTAATTAAACAGCGTCACAAACGCGCCCATCAGCAGGAAACCTTCTGCAAACAGGAACGGCAAACCCTTGTCGCGCCAGTGCAGGCGGAAATTGATAAGTAAACTGCGCGGTCGCAACGAAGCGGGACGGAAATGACGTGATGCCGGCAGAATCTTCCAGAACATTAGTGCGCCTGCTAGCGAGAAGCAACCGATCACCCCAATGGCTACACGCCATGAGAAGAAATCGGTCAGCACCCCGGTGAGCAAGCGTCCGCTCATGCCGCCAATAGAATTGCCGCTGATGTACAGCCCCATCGAGAAGGCAATAACGCGGGGATGAATCTCTTCACTTAAATAAGTCATCCCGACCGCTGCCACACCGCTGAGAGACAACCCAATCAGTGCACGCAACATCAAAATGCCTTGCCAACTGGTCATGGTGGCCGAAATCAACGTGCAAATGGCGGCGAGCATTAAGGCAGTGACCATCACCGACTTACGCCCGATGGCATCGGATAGCGGGCCGGTTACCAGTAAGCCCAGCGCCATCAAACCCGTTGAGAGTGACAATGAAATACTGCTCTCAGCGGGAGAGACGCCAAACTGCTGTGACAGCACGGGCAGAATTGGCTGCACACAATACAGCAGCGCGAAGGTGGCCAATCCAGCGGAGAATAATGCCAGCGTGACGCGCATAAACTGCGGCGATCCACGTTCAATCCATTCGGAGGAGGCTACGGTTGAAGCAGGCTTAACGGACAACTCGTCTTCACGAATTGTCACTGCCTGGGAAGAGCGACTCACGGAATATCCTTAGATGAGAAACGGTCTGATTACTGTAGGAAAATGGGAATAGGTTGTACAATATATTAATAATCTCAAATGAGACGTTTAAAGTATGAATATTGAGTTGCGCCATCTGCGGTATTTCATCGCCGTTGCGGAAGAGCTGCACTTTGGCCGCGCGGCGCAGCGGCTGAATATTTCCCAACCGCCGCTCAGCCAACAGATTCAGCAGCTGGAGCAGGAGATTGGCGCACAGCTGTTTACCCGCACTAATCGCAGCGTGCAGATCACACCTGCCGGTCAGTTGTTTTTACAGGATGCGCGCGTCATTTTGCTGCAGGTTGAACAAGCCGCCAGTAGGGCTGCGCGTGTGCACAGTGGACAGGAAGGCGAGCTGCGTATTGGTTTCACCTCTTCCGCACCCTTCACCGGCCTGGTTTCGGACGCGCTGTATCAATTTCGTCAGCGTTGGCCGGAAGTGCATATTTCGATGCAGGAAAATAACACGCGTCAGCAGTTAGCACCGCTGCACGAAGGTCGGCTGGATTTGGGGGTGATGCGCAACACACCGTTGCCAAGCGATTTACAGCATCGGGTGCTGTTGCGCGAGCCGTTGTGCGCGCTGGTGCACTGGGCACATCCGCTAGCTGATGCCGAAACGATCTCTATTCAGGCACTGGCCAACGAGCCCTTCGTGTTTTTTGATCCACAGGGGGGGACCGCGCTGTACGGGGAAACACTGGCGCTGTTGCACCGTTATCAAATCAAACCGTTTATTACACAGGAAGTGGGCGAAGCGATGACGATTCTCGGTCTCGTTGCTACCGGATTAGGAGTGTCCATATTACCGGCTTCTTTCCGGCGTGCGCGACTGGCTGATGTGGTGTGGATTCCCCTGCAGGAGCACGATGCCATTTCTGAAGTCTGGCTGGTCTGGTCAGCCACGCGGCAACCCACTGCGCAAATGCACAATATGATGCAATTGATGATGCAGAATGCCGAAATTTAAATCGTCTGATGATCAATGGCCCGATCTTTATGTGCGATAAATCACATTTCTAATCAAATATTTGACGCTGCCTGCCAATCTGCATCACCATAGCTGCTGTTTATTTAGAAGCGCGAAAATATCCGGGAGCAGGGCGTGAATCTGGACAGTCAGCCTGGCCACATTGACCAAATAAAACAGACCAACGCAGGTGTGGTTTACCGACTGATTGACCTTTACGGCCCGATTTCGCGTATTGAGCTTTCTAAACGTGCCCAGCTGGCACCCGCCAGCATCACCAAAATTGTACGAGAAATGCTCGAAGCGCATCTGGTGCAGGAAACCGAGTTCCAGGTTCCAGGCAGCCGTGGCCGTCCGGCCATTGGTTTGATTCTTGATACCCTCGCCTGGCACTATCTTGCCATCCGTATTCAACCGGGACATATCACGTTAACGCTGCGCGATCTGAGCAGCCGTGCTTTGCAGGAAGATCGACTGCCACTGCCTGCCAGCGCTGACCAGCCGCTGCTGCAAACGCTGCAGCAAATGGTTAATGACTTCTTCGTCCGCCATCAGAACAAACTTGAGCGTCTTACCGCGATTGCCATCACCTTACCCGGTTTAATTAACGCGGCATCGGGTGTGGTGCATCGCATGCCGGGCTATGACGTGCAGGAAATGCCGTTAGGTGAAACACTTTCCTCGCTTACAGGGTTACCGGTATTTGTGCAACATGACATCTCCGCCTGGACGCTGGCCGAAGCGCTGTTCGGTGCTTCGCGCGGTGCGCAGGATGTTATTCAAATAGTGATTGATGAAACGGTTGGTGCGGGTGTGATCAGCGGGGGCCAGCTTTTGCACAAACGAGGTCGTGCGCTGGTAGAAATTGGGCATACGCAGATCGATCCTTACGGCCAGCAGTGTTACTGCGGTAATCATGGCTGTCTGGAAACCGTGGCCAGCACAGGCAGTTTATTGCAGCTGGCGGCCCAGCGTTTATCTTCGCAACCCGACAGTTTGCTGCATCGGGAACCGCTAACCATCGCCAGTTTATGCGCAGCCGCGCAGCAGGGCGATCGACTGGCGCGTGATGTGATTGCCGGTGTCGGCCACCACATTGGTCGCATGTTGGCAATGATGGTGAATATCTTCAATCCCCAACAAATCCTGATTGGTTCTCCGCTTAATCAAGCCGCTGAGGTGCTGTTTCCTGCCGTTAGCAGCACCATTCGTCAGCAGGCGTTACCCGCATACAGTCATGAGATCCAACTCGCCCCTACCAGCTTTAGCGATCCGGGCACTTTTGGTGCCGCCGCGCTGATCAAAGACTCACTTTATAGCGGCCATTTGCTGGTAAAACTGTTGCAAGGCTAATCACTGCTCGCCTTAAGTTTGCGCTAACGCAATCTGCCATCCGAGACATTTCCTTAAACTGCCTTCTTCGCAGGTTACACATCGCTTCAACGAAGGAGGAATAAGGTGAAAACAATCTTTGTCACCGGTACCGACACTGCGGTGGGTAAAACCGTCGTGTCACGCGCGCTTCTGCAGTGTTTCGCCAAAGCGGGTCTCTGTGCAGCAGGCTACAAACCTGTTGCTAAAAGTGCACAGCACACGCCAGACGGATTGCGTAATAAAGATGCTTTGCTGCTGCAGCAGGCATCGGGGCTTGAACTGCCTTACCAGGCGGTGAATCCCATCACCCTGGAAGAAGATGAAATCAGCACCAGCGCATCCGTGCGAATGGATTATCCGTTGCTGAGCCGCAGCCTTGAGCAGTTACAAAGCCGCGCCGCGCGGGTGGTGGTGGAGGGAACTGGCTGCTGGCGCAGTCTGATGAATGATCTGCAGCCGTTGTCAAGTTGGGTTCAACAGGAACAACTGCCGGTCGTCATGGTGGTGGGCATTAAGGAAGGTTGCATTAGTCATGCTTTACTGACCGCTGATGCCGTTGCTCGTGATGGGCTGTCTTTGGTGGGCTGGGTCGCCAACCGGATTAATCCAGGATTGGCTCATTACGCTGAAATCATTGATGTTCTGCGTGAAAAGCTAGGCGCACCGCTGCTGGGTGAGTTGCCTTATCTGCCGCGTGCCGAGCAGCGTGAGCTGAGTGGTTATCTGAACATTTCCCTGCTGGATGAGGCATTAATGCACGTTGATAGTGCACAACCTGCGACCTGATGAAACGAAGTGAT
>NZ_DAMDQC010000044.1:0-29454 GCF_032082325.1 Pantoea sp. CTOTU50773
CGGTAATGGTGATACCGGCCAGAGCCACGTCAACGTTTTTGGGTTGCAGTGCTGGGATAATGCCGGTGAAATCCATTGGCTACAGGGGGTAGACCAGCTTCAGTTCTGAGGCGATAGCGGCCCACAGGTCGATGTCGAAACCAACATATTCGTTACCCTGTTTGAATTCAAAAGGAACGAAAGCGGTGTCGGTCGCAACAACCAGTTTCTTATCTGCTGCAGTGGAAGAAAGCGAGAAGGCCAGCGCCAGCGCGGCCACGGAGACTTTAATCAAAGACTTCATCATTATTTTCCTTATTACCCTTCAGACCTGATGGCCTGATGTACGGCTATTCATATGAAAAAATTATGCCAACTTTTCATTTTGGTCGAAATCAGCAGGATGCAGGGCCTGGCTGAAGCGATTTTGCTATAGTCGAAAAGTCTGCACTAATATGGATCACCAAAATAGTGCGTCGTGCTGTTGTGGTGCAGGCACAGTGTGCACCAAGGGCTTAGCAAGGGAAAGGCAGGATTAAGATTTTGTTAACGACGTCAAAAAAAGCACCAAAATGTTACAGACATAAAAAAAGGCGGGATAACCCGCCTTCGCTGTAACGTGCATTATTCGATGTTGGATTCGATAAACCACAGGAATTTATCCAAATCACGCGATGCCGCCGTGAAAATATCAGCGGTATCTTCATCACTGACTTCACTGATGGCCTTACGCGTGTCGTTCGCGACAATCGCGTAACGATCGGCCAGCGCTTTCAGGTGATCCTGAACGGTATGGATGTTGAGCGGATAGCTTTTTAATGGCGTCTTGTCGTTGACGATCTGAGTGGTACCCAGCGCCACGCCGCCGAGCTGTACAACACGCTCTGCAATGGTGTCCTGATGATCGGTGATGGCAGTACGGAAGCCATCCAGCATTTCATGCACACCGATAAAGTTGGCGCCGCGCATATTCCAATGCGCCTGCTTAGTGATCAGTGACAGATCAATAAACTCCACTACCAGACGGTTGAGCACCTCGATGGTCGCTTTCTTATCGCTATCAGCAACATCATTACGGGTGTAAATGAGATCAGACGATTTAGTTTTAACCAGTTTTGCGGTACTCATCATTAATATCCTCTAATTGATGGTTGTCCTAATCAAGCACGGGAATAAGTATAGCAGTAGTTTTTGGCTGTGCCGGATTGTTTAAACCGATGACAGGAATAGATAAACCTTAATGTTGTGCGGGATTTGAGCGTTTTATTTATTTTTCATTTATATCAATGATATTATGTTATGTGTTAATTACTTATCAATGATGTTGCAAAATAATAACAAAAGTGAAGGCGGTGATGAGAAAAAAGAGAATGAGAATGCTTATATATTCAGCCTGCAGCTTAACAGGCTGAATTTGGCATTATTTATTGCGGATTATTAATATCCACTTCGCTTATTTTGGCACTCTTCTGTTTCATGGTGAGGGTCGAACCCGCTGAAGCGGCAATAATGGCCAGCAGCGCGATCCACTGCTTCAGCGTCAGCAATTCTCCGAGGAACAACATCCCTGAAAGCGCTGCCATCGCGGGTTCCAGGCTCATCAGCGTGCCAAAAATGCGAGCGGGCAGGCGGGTCAGAGCCATCATTTCCAGTGAATAAGGAATCGCACTGGAGAGCAGGGCGATAATCAGCGCCAGGGGCAGAATTTCCCAGTGCCAGATGCCGGGTGCCGCAAAGGTTAATCCAAGCGGAACAAAGATCACCGAGGCAATCAACGATCCCATGGCAACGGTTGCTGGACCATGTTCCGCACCGGCGCGTTGCCCTGCAAGAATATAGACCGCCCAGCAGGCACCGGCCCCCACTGCTAACAGCGCACCCAGCGGATCGATATGGCTGATGCCATCACCAATCGGCAGCAGAAACCACAAACCGGTGACCGCCAGAAGCACCCAAAGGAAATCGAGCGGACGGCGCGCACCGGCCAATGCCAGGGTCAAAGGGCCGAGAAACTCCAGGCCAACGGCAACGCCCAGCGGCACGGTGCGAATGGATAAATAGAAGAGATAGTTCATACAACCCAGGGCCAGACCGTAGATTAAGAGCGGTTTGCGCTGTGCAGAGGTAAATCGTAAACGCCACGGCTTAAAGATGACGCACAAAATCAGGGTGCCCAATCCGAGGCGCAGTGCGGTGATGCCCGGCGCCCCCACGCTGGGGAACAGCGATTTTGCCAGGGAAGCACCGCCCTGAAGCGAGAGCATAGCAATCAGTAGCACGGCAATCGGGAACAAAACCGGGGCCATTCTGGTGTTCGTCAGAGGCGTAGACATCCTGTAATTCAATCCTGTAGTGATTAACAACACAGCAACAAAACGTCAGTGTAAAGGAATCTTCAGGAAATAAGGAGGAGTGTAAGAGGGAAAATAAATGCAGTGACCGCCTGGAAAATAACCGTTTTTCGGGCCATTTAAGTAAAGAAATGTCAGGTTAGTTTAGGAATATCCTTAAAGGCATTATTTGCAGCCCGAAATATTCTTGCAGGAAGATGACGTTTTTTATAAGTAAAATGAATGACATAGGAAACTTCATTAACTTTCTGTTACACCAAACAATCTGTTAGACAACAAATAGCGGGCAGAGTTTCTTACTAATTTTTGTTATATTTTCAGCGTTGTCAGGAGAGAAGTATATTCACATTTGAGGTGGTTTATGAAAAAAATTGCATGTCTTTCAGCACTGGCTTGTGTACTGGCAGTTTCAGCAGGTTCAGCCATGGCGCAGAGCACCGTTTCTGCTGGTTACGCGCAGAGCGATTATCAGGGCGTTGCTAACAAAGCAAACGGCTTCAACCTGAAATACCGTTACGAAGATGGTACTAACCCACTGGGTTGGATCGGTTCTTTCACCTACACCGAGAAAGACCGCACTGACGCTGGCGTTTACAACAAAGGCCAGTACTACGGCATCACCGGTGGTCCTGCTTACCGTCTGAACGACTGGGCAAGCATCTACGGCGTTGTGGGTATCGGTTACGGTAAATACCAGGCAACTGACGCTGCTGCACAGTACAAAACTGATTCAAGCGACGTTGGCTTCTCTTACGGCGCAGGCATGCAGTTCAACCCAATCCAGAACGTTGCAGTTGACGTGGGTTACGAGCAGAGCCGTATCCGTAGCGTAGACGTAGGCACCTGGATTGCTGGCGTAGGCTACAGCTTCTAAGTTTTTGCTTAGCCCAGAGTTGCACAAGAAACGGCCCTTTACGGGCCGTTTTTTTATGCTTACTTTTGCGGGGCGGGAGGAAGCGTGGCGCGGATCTTCTTCACCTGATCGGCCGTTACCGGCGCCGCTTTGTTACCCCATCCATTGCGAATAAAGTTAGCGACATCAGCGACCTGCTGATCATCCAGGCGCCAGGCGAAATCTGGCATGGTGAAACCGGTCGGCGCCTGTTGCGTAATCGCACGCTGGCCGCCTTTCAGAATCACACTGATCACTGATGACGGGTCTTCACTCAACAAGGCCGGATTGTGTGCCAGCGCCGGGAAGGTACTGGCATAGCCTTTACCGTCCGTACGATGGCAGGCAGCGCAGTTATCCACGTACACCTGCGCACCTGGCTGGCTGACATCCCCTTTGAACAGCGCTTGCGACGTCGCATCGCTGACCTGTGGTGCAGCGGTGTTATCCGCAGCCGGTAAAGACTTCAGATAAACGGCAATCGCATTCAGATCTTCATCACTGAGATACTGGGTACTGTGCGCGATCACATCCGTCATCGAACCAAAGGCAGCGCCTTGCTTATTCGCGCCGGTTTTCAGGAAGGTGGCGATATCTTGCTCAGACCAACTGCCCAAACCCGCTGCCGGGCTGGCGGTCAGATCTGGCGCATGCCAGCCTTCCAGCGTGCCGCCGGTCAGATAGCCTTTGCTGTTCTGATCCATGGCTTTCTCCTGGAAGCCGATGCCACGAGGCGTATGGCATGAGCCACAGTGGCCAAGCCCCTGCACCAGATAAGCACCGCGTTGCCACTGTGCCGATTGACCGGCTACAGGAGCGTAAGTGCGGTCATCGGCAAAGGTCCAGCGCCAAAACGCCAGCGGCCAACGCATGCTGAGCGGCCAGGGGATATCACTTTTGCGATTTTCCTGACTCACCGGTTTCACACCCTGCATAAAGTAGTCATACAACGCGTGCATATCGCTGTCGCTGATTTTGGCATACGACGGGAACGGCATGGCGGGGTAGAGCGAGCTGCCATCTTTCGCCACACCGCCACGTACCGCTTTGACGAAGTCGTCGTAGCTGTAGTCGCCAATGCCGTGCGTTTTATCTGGCGTAATGTTGGTGGAGTATATGGCGCCAATCGGCGTGCTCATTTTGAGCCCACCGGCGAAAGGTTGCCCACCTGCTGCGGTATGGCATGCGGCACAATCGCCCGCTTTGGCCAGATACTCGCCTTGCTTAACCGAGGCATCGGTCGCGGCCGATGCGGCGTGGCTGATCAGTGCGCCGCCGAGAGCGAAAAAGAGTGCGGAAAATTTCACTGTAACGCTCCTTATCAGGCCTGAACCAGCGCACCAGGGTTAGCCAGATAGCGGTTGCGAATCGCATCCGCCGCGAATAATGCGGTGGCACAGACAATCCCGGTTGGGTTGTACGCCAGGTTTTGCGGGAAGCAGCATGCGCCCGTAACGAATACGTTCGGTACATCCCAGCTTTGCAGGAACTTGTTCACCACGCTGGTGCGCGGATCGTCGCCCATCACTGCACCACCGGTAGTGTGCGTTGATTGGTAAGGGCGGACATCGTAATGGCTGTTGAGGGTTTTGAAGCCCACTTCATAGTGCTTAGGATTCATCACCTTGACGATCTCCTCGGCCTTATCTTTGATGAAGTTGGTCATCTTCAGTTCATTCTGCTGCCAGTCAAAGGTCATACGCAGCAACGGTTGGCCGTAGATATCACGGTACGTAGGATCAAGGTCGAGATAGCACTGCTTATACGGCATCACTGAACCTGACGAGCCGACGTTCATGTTGTGCAGATAATTATCTTTGATGGCCTGTTTCCAGCCGGAACCCCAACGCGGCGCATCTTTAGGGATGCCCATCTGCTGGATGGGACGTCCACCGGAGAAGGCCGCAGATATCGTGGCGCCGCCAACGAAGCCGACTTTGCTGTGATCGAAGTTTTCCGCATTGAAATCATCGATAACGGTGGAGGTGGCACCCGTGGCGGCAAATGGATTGAACCAATTGTCGTTGTCATAGAACAGCTTGATACCGCCGGTCATCTGGTAGGCATAGTTTCTGCCCACCACGCCGTCACCGGTTTGTGGATCGTATGGCTTACCGATTTTTGACAACAGCAGTAAGCGCACATTGTGCAACTGGAAGGCACTGAGGATCACCAGGTCAGCCGGTTGCTCGACTTCATTACCTTGCGCATCGATATAGGTGACGCCAGTGGCTTTTTTACCGCTGCTGTCGGTATTGACACGAATCACGTGCGCCTGCGTGCGCAACTCAAAGTTACTAAACGGCTTCAGAGCAGGGATAACACAGCTTTGCGGGGAGCCTTTGGAGTAGTTGAAACAGCCGAAGCGTTCGCAATAACCGCAGTAGTTACACACGCCAAGTTGCACGTTGTAAGGGTTGGTCCAGGGTTCGGTGGTGTTGGCTGCAGGGCACTCAAAGGGGTGATAGCCCAGTTGCTTTGCGGCTTTAGAGAATAATTCGCCGGCATACAGCGTTTTTAACGGTTTGGTGGGATAGCCATTTTTACGCGGAGATTCGAACGGGTTACCGCCTTCGACGGTTTCACCGTTGAGGTTACCGACCTGACCGGCCGCGCCGCAAATTTTCTCAAACTTATCGAAGTAGGGCTCCATCTCGGCATAAGAGAAGGGGTAATCCTGCACCGTCATGTCTTTAGGAATGAAGTCAGCACCGTATTTTTCGATGACTGTGCTGCGCATTTTTAAGTCCGCTTCCAGCGGACGCCACAGCTGACCGTTCCAGTGGGTACCGGCACCGCCCACACCATCACCGGGCAGGAAGGAACCGAATCGGCGATAGGGCAGCGCGGTTTCCTGCGTAGTGTGACGAACCGTCACGGTCTCTTTCGAGGCGTTTTGGAACAGTTTTAAACGAATGCCGTAAGTCAGTTCATCGGCAATACGCGGATAGGAGAAGTCGGGGTAGGTATCGCGATTTTCGCCGCGCTCCAGTGCCACAATATTCAAACCAGAACTGGCCAGTTCCATCGCCATGAGCGAACCGGTCCAGCCGAACCCGACGATGACCACATCGACGGGCGCTTTTTTTACTGCCGCCATTACACGCTCCTTTTACTGGAAATGCTGACTGGGCCAAGAGGGTAGGGTTTATTAGGCTGCTGTACGGTATCGACGAAATCCGCACGTGCACCGGGGAAACCGATCATTTTCCACGAGGCCAGCGTTTGGTTGCCGCCGTGAATCGGATCGGCGAGATAACCCTCTTTGGTGTTCTCCAGCAGTTGCTCGAAAAACAGCTTGCCGTGAATGGCATCGTTATGCAGTTTGTCGGCTTCCAGCGCACGCAAAACCTCTTCCTGTTGCGCCGTTTCCAGTTGATAAAAATCTTTTTGGTACTGCTGCTGACAGTGCTGGTCAGCTAAGGCGATGCCTAACCGATAGGTATCGCGTGGCACCAGATGGGATTGGTAACCCATTTCCGGAATCGAATCGGCGAACGGGCCTTGCATGTACCACAAGCGACCATAGCCGTAGGGCAATTCCATCTGCTTATCGATAAACACCTGTACACCTTCACTGACGGCGCCAGGACCGTTGGCATCGGCAGGGATCAGGCGATCCAGCGCGGCGAGCAGAAATTTCCACTCTTTATCGTTGAAGTAAGCGGGAACATAGTCGGATAACACGCCTTGCGGCTTGTCGGCAGCGGGGGAGGAGAGTGACACCACACCGGAACTGGCTGCGGCGGCGAGGGGAATGAGCGAGAGCGATTTTTGTAAAAATCGTCTCCTGCCCGATGGTTGCTCTTCAGGCTTTTTAAGTGACATTGCTAATCTTCCTTACGAAAAACCCACCCTGGGTTGATTTTGTTATAAGTATGTAATTTTTTGTTATGAGGAGATTAATCAGACGTCACAACAGGTTGCAAGCTAAAAGTTAGCAGCCTAATCGTTTAAGCGTTATTGAAGGTAAAGTTATGTCAGTGCCTGAAGCGATTCAGCCACAGTGAGCGCAGGGATCGGAAATTCGTTCAATAACAATAGAAAGAGTAGGACTAAAAAGGTAACAAAATGTGAGATCGTGCAAAGGATCCGTTGAGGAAACGGATCCTGAGAAGAAATTTATGGATGAATCAGCCGCGCCAGATGAGATTGGGGCAAGGGCGCTCGGTCAGCTGTTTGCCGGTCAGCTTTTCAATCAGCATCAGACGCAGGGCAAAAGGCGAGCGTTTAAACAGGCACAGCAGCGATTTCAGCTCAAAAGCCGGTTTGCTTTGCTCAACCTGGAAGCATTTGCCACAGTCGAGGCAGTTTTTCATGGTGGTCATGTTCACCTCCCGAATGAATAACGACGTAACAGTAAGCACAAACCTGCGATAAACAGCAGGAAAAGGAGTAGCAGCAGATAGGGTGCGTTCATCGTTGCCTCCTAAATAAGCTATTCGCTTACATTACGAACAAAGATAGCACTGGCTATACTCTTTAGCCAACACTATTTAGGAAAAATTTGTGCTTATTTGTGCCTGGTTTACAATGAGCGCAGCCAGGCCCGCACCGCAGGTAAAGTGCGGCAGATAATAATGAGGAAGCTGAATGAGTCGTCGTGCAAAGAGCGCCACCAATACGCCCCAGGGGCCGCTTAAAGATATAGAGGAGCATGTCGAAGGATTTCGCCAGGTGCGCGAAGCGCATCGACGTGAACTTATTGATGACTACGTAGAGTTAATCTCTGATTTGATTCGTGAATTTGGTGAAGCCCGCCAGGTCGATATGGCCGCGCGCCTCGGCGTTTCACAGCCCACCGTGGCAAAAATGTTGAAGCGTTTAGGCACCACCGGTCTGGTGGAACAGGTTCCTTATCGCGGTGTGTTTCTGACGCCTGAAGGTGAAAAGCTGGCTGAAGCGAGCCGCGTACGCCACCATATTGTTGAAACTTTCCTGCTGGCGTTGGGTGTCAGCCCGGAAACTGCCCGCCGGGATTCTGAAGGCCTGGAACATCACGTCAGTGATGAAACCCTCGCCGTCTTCCAGAAGTTTTACGAGAGCCGCTAACTTACAAGGTCTTCCGCCATCATGCCCATCGTGCTTCGTTCCTTAATGCGTGATCGTATTTTGCATTTGCTGTTGCTGTTGGGTGTGATTTTATTGCCGCTGGCAGAGTATCGTTGGTCGCAATTGCCTGCCGCCGTTGACTGGCACACTATCATGACGCTCACCGGGCTATTGATGCTAACCAAAGGGTTGGAAAACAGCGGTTATTTTGATGTGCTCGGCGCGCGTCTGGTGCAGCGCTTTCAACATGAGCGTACACTGGCACTGTTTATGGTGTGTGCCGCTGCGCTGCTTTCCACCTTTCTCACCAACGATGTGGCGCTGTTTATTCTGGTGCCGCTGACCCTGACGCTACGCAAATTCTCGCGTCTGCCGATTTCTCGTCTGATTATTTTTGAAGCGCTGGCGGTAAATGCCGGATCGCTGCTGACGCCGGTGGGTAATCCGCAAAACATTCTGTTATGGAGCCACGGCACGCTCAGCGTGCCGGGCTTTATCTTGCAAATGGCACCGCTAGTTGCCGTGTTGATGATCAGCCTGATGGCGCTCACCTGGTGGAGTTTTCCTAAACAAACCATCCAAAAGCACGCGCAAAGCGAAGCGCATCAATGGGAAAAACCATTATTTATCATCAGTGTGCTGCTGTATCTGATGTTTATTGTGGCTTTAGAGCTGAAAATGACCGGATGGGCGCTGTTGTTGGTGGCAGGCTGCTTCCTGATTATGGCGCGCAGCGTATTGATCAGTATTGACTGGAGCTTGTTGCTGGTATTTGTCGCGATGTTCATCGATGTGTTTTTACTGATGCATCTTCCCCTGCTACAACCGCATTTCGCCGCGATAAGCCAGTTGAGTGAAGGCGGTTTATACTTGCTGGCGATAGGTCTTTCACAGGTGATCAGTAATGTGCCAGCCACCATCCTGTTGCTGCAAAAAGTGCCGCCTTCAGAGGTGCTCGCCTGGGCCGTCAACATTGGTGGATTTGGCTTGCTGCCGGGTTCATTGGCTAACCTGATTGCGCTGCGTATGGCGCAAGACAGCAAAGTCTGGTGGCGCTTTCACCTGTTTTCTTTACCCATGCTGGCGTGGTCGATGCTGTGTGGCTGGTTGCTGTTGCGCTGGCTACACTAAGCCTGCCATTTTGTTCTGCCCGATGAGCTGACGCGCTGATTATTCAGCGCGTTATCGCACTTAGTGGCAGAAAATGCGTTGATTGTTGGCTTGTGTAAAGTTGTACTGGCATTTGTCAATTTTCGATCTAAGGTTAAGTTGACCGTTTTTGCCCGTGGATCGGGATCACAGCCAGCGATGATAACCTATGAGTGATAACCACAATCAGCCGCCCGCACGCGAGCAGCAGGATGCGCAGCACGCTTCAGACTCCAGTCAAGACAACAACGAACCACAACGTAAACGCCCCGGCAAAAAGCCACTGGTCATTCTCGCCATCGTGGTGGTGATCATGCTGTTGGTGGGCCTGTGGTTCTGGTTTACCACGCGCAACATTGAATCCACGGATGATGCCTTTACCGAAGGTGATGCCGTGACCATCGCACCAAAAGCGGCCGGTTATGTGGTGAAACTGCTGGTGAAAGATAACCAGCGGGTGAAGCAGGGCGATTTGCTGGTGGAGATCGACCCACGCGATACCAGTGCCCAACGCGATCAGGCTAAAGCCCAGCTTGGCCTGGCTCAGGCGCAACTGCATCAGGCGCAGGCACAGTTAGCGCTGTCACGCGTGCAGTATCCTGCGCAGCGCGATCAGGCGTTAGCCGATCAAGCCAAAGCGCAGGCCAATCTTTTGAATGCGCAGGCGGACTATCGTCGTCAGCGCGGCGTGGATCCGCGCGCGACGTCACAACGCAACATCGATACCGCAGCCGCGCAGCTGCGATCCGCTGAAGCACAACTGCAAAGCGCCAAAGCGCAGGTCGAAGTGGCTTCACAGGTGCAATTGCAGATTCGTCAGCAGGAAACCAACGTAGAAGCGCGTCAGCAGCAGGTTGAGCAGGCGCAGGCTCAGCTCAATACCGCCGAACTGAATCTCTCTTATACCCAAGTGCGCGCCCCCTACGATGGCTTTGTCACCAAGCGCAACGTGCAGGTCGGTACGCTGGTACAGGCTGGCACGGCACTGTTTTCACTGGTGTCGCCGGATATCTGGATCAATGCCAACTTCAAAGAGTCCCAACTGGCGCGGATGAATCCCGGCGACAAAGTGGATATCAGTATCGACGCCTGGCCAGATATGAAGCTGGAAGGGCACGTTGATAGCGTGCAGATGGGGTCCGGCTCGCGTTTCTCCACCTTCCCGGCTGAAAACGCCACCGGTAACTACGTGAAAATTGTGCAGCGCGTGCCGGTGAAAATCGTCATCGATAAAGGATTGGATCTGAATCATCCGCTGCCACTGGGCATGTCGGTTGAGCCGAAGGTCACCGTAGAATGAGTGCGAGCGAAAGCTGGCGTCCGGCCAGCAATCCCTGGCTGGTCGCCATCACGGTGACGCTGGCGGTGTTTATGGAGATCCTCGACACCACCATCGTTAACGTGGCGCTACCGCACATTGCCGGCTCACTCTCTTCCAGTTACGACGAATCCACCTGGGTGCTGACTTCCTATCTGGTGGCTAACGGCATTGTGTTGCCCATTTCCGCCTTCTTTAGCCGCTTGTTTGGGCGTAAACAGTTCTTCCTGATCTGTATTGTCATGTTCACCATCTGCTCGTTCCTGTGCGGTATCGCCACTGAGCTATGGCAAATCATTCTGTTCCGCGTGTTGCAGGGCTTTTTCGGCGGCGGTTTGCAGCCGGTGCAGCAATCGGTGCTCCTCGATTACTTTAAAGCGGAAGATCGTGGCAAAGCTTTTGGTCTCTCCTCGATTGCGATTATCGTCGCGCCAGTGATCGGCCCAACACTCGGCGGCTGGATCACCGATAACTACAGCTGGCGCTGGGTGTTCTTCATTAACATCCCGGTCGGAATTTTAACGGTGCTGGCTATCTATCAACTGCTGGAAGATCCACCGTGGGAGCGTAAATGGGCGAAGGGCAAGCTGAAGATCGATTACATCGGTATCAGCTTGATCACTCTTGGACTCGGCTGTTTGCAGGTGTTCCTTGACCGTGGTGAAGATGAAGACTGGTTCGCCTCGCACTTTATTCGCCTGTTTTGCATGCTGGCGGTGATCGGCATTGTCGGCGCCGTCTACTGGCTGCTGTATGCACGTAAACCAGTGGTAGATATCACGGTCATGAAAGATCGTAACTTCTGGGTGGCCGGTTTGCTGATGGCAGGCATGGCGATGATTCTGTACGGCAGTTCGGTAGTACTTCCACAACTGGCGCAGCAGGATCTGGGCTATACCGCGACCTGGTCGGGGCTGGTACTCTCGCCCGGTGCGATATTGATCGTCCTGACCATTCCGCTGGTGCTGAAGCTGATGCCGATTGTGCAAACACGCTACATCATTGCTTTCGGTTTTACCTGTCTCGCCAGCGCCTTCTTCTATTCCACGACCTTGACGCCGAACGTTGATTTTACCACCCTGGTATTAATGCGCAGTGCGCAATCGATAGGGCTAGGTTTCCTGTTTGTACCGCTGACGACCATTGCTTTTATTACGGTGCCGCAACGGCTCAATGCGGATGCATCGGCATTGTTTACCATGTTCCGTAATGTGGCGGGATCGATCGGTATTTCACTGGCAACGGCGGGGATCACTGAGCGTATGCAGGCGCGGTCGGCGAGTATGGTGCATAACATGACGCCGCTCAACGAGCCGTTCAATCTCACTTTGCAGCATTGGGCACAGTCGATTCGCGACTGTAGGTCTGCTGTGGGCGATCCCCTGACGCTGGCGACCGGTCAGCTGTACAAAGAGATGATTGCACAGGCGCGAATCCTGGCGTACATCGACGTATTTATGGGCCTGAGTATTGTGGCCTTTCTGTTGATTCCATTTTGTTGGTTGCTTTCGCCGATCAAGAGCGAAGGCAGTGCAGGAGCACACTAAGATGATCACCTCTCCGCGCTTGAGTTTGCTGGCGCTGTCTCTGCTTCTGGCGGGTTGCGCTGTGGGCCCTGATTATCAGCCACCCCATGCGCAGACGCCGGGCAGCTATCGCGATTTGCCGTCGCAGGAAGCCTCAAAACCGCAATCGGCGGCCACCAACCCGCTGTGGTGGAAAAGCTTTAATGATCCACAACTGGATAGCCTGATTGAACGCGCCATTGCCGGTAACTTATCCCTGCAGCAGTCGGTGTTGCGCATTGCTGGCGCGCGTGAGCAACTGGCGCAGGCGCGCGGCGGGCTTTTTCCGTCACTCAATGGCTCGGCTAAAGTCACACGTCAGCAGTTGGGCCTAAAAGGCATACTGAAATCCAACGGGGTTTACGATCAGGTGGACAGTGACGTCGCCAATCAACTGAACGGCCTCGATCATTCTGTCACCCTTTATCAAGGCAGCTTTGACGCCAGCTGGGAGCTTGATCTGTGGGGCAAAGTGCGCCGTCAGATGGAAGCCGCAGATGCGCAGCAGCAGGCTGCCATCGAACAACGCAATGATGCGCTGGTGTCACTCGAAGCAGAAGTGGCACGTGCCTATCTGCAATTGCGCGGCGCGCAAGCGGTACTCAATACTCTGCAGCAGCAAATCGATGTGGCGCAGCAAACCTGGGAACTGACGCAAAGCCAGCAGCGTAACGGCATGGCGCCGCTCACCGATGTGGAAAATGCGCGCGCACAACTTGCCTCGCTGAACGCGCAATTGCCGGGCTATCAGTCGCAGGAACGTCAGGCCATGAATGGTTTAGCGGTATTGCTGGGCAAAACGCCGGGCGCACTGGATAACGAGCTGATGAGCAGTAAAGCGTTACCGCCGTTGCCGAAAATGGTGGCGGTGGGGATTCCATCCACGTTGGCGCGACGACGTCCGGATATTCGCCAGGCGGAAGCCAATCTGCATGCGCAGACTGCCAACATTGGCGTGTCGGTGGCGGATCTGTTCCCCAGCCTGTCACTGACGGGTCAACTCGGGGTGCGCAACACCGATGCCAGCTATCTGGATGACTGGAGCAGCCATTTCTACAGTATCGGGCCCTCGCTCTCCATTCCGATTTTTCAGGGCGGGCGTTTGGTCTCCAGCGTGAAACTGGCACGCGCGCAGCAGGCCAATGCAGCGCTTGAATATCGTCAGACGGTGCTGACTGCCTTGCAGGATGTCGAGAATGCCCTGGTCAGTTATCGCGCCGATCAGCAGCAGGTGGCAGCTCTGGATGTAACCACTGGCGCATTGCAGAGAGCATTTGATCTCGCCAGTGATAGCTACAAGCAGGGGATTTCCAGCTTCCTGGATGTGTTGGACGCACAGCGTCAGTTAGCGCAGGCAGAAGCACAATCGACACAGGCACGAATGCAGAGTGCACTGGATTTAGTCGCGTTGTACAAAGCGCTGGGCGGCGGCTGGGAACCTTATCAGAACGTTAATTTGCCGGAATATTCTGTGTTTGGCCCTGCTACCACGGTGCCTTAGTCGTAAAAGGGGGCAGTCTGCGGGTTGCCCCAGCATCAGGCATCACAATTCGCCCATTTTGAAACGAAAGTTTTCATTTTGGACTAAATGCAAATTCCCCTCTGATCACTCTTCACCGATTTACACGTAGTAAAGCCCCTTTTTGTGATCTGCTCCGCATGTAAATGCGGGGTTCATGATCTGTAGCGCAAAATTTAAATTTCATAATTATTCCTGTTGGTTGAAATAAACTATTTTTAAATCTTCTCTTACTGTTAAGGAGTGGATTATGCCGCGGGAAAACTACCTTACCCCCAACAAAGCATCAGGGCCGAACAGCAGCACGCGCACTGAACCCTTTGTGAAGGTGATAGCAATGATTGCCACCTTAGGGGGGTTGCTGTTCGGCTATGACACCGGTGTGATTTCTGGCGCGCTGCTATTTATGGGCAACGATCTCCATCTGACACCCTTTTCCACGGGGTTGGTCACCAGCAGCCTGCTGTTTGGCGCGGCTTTTGGTGCCCTGGCATCAGGCCACTTTGCCGCCGCGGCCGGGCGGAGAAAAATCATTCTGGTGCTGGCGGTGATTTTCGCCATTGGCGCAATCGGCACCGCGTTAGCACCTGACGTTGAATGGATGATTTTCTTCCGCCTGGTATTGGGTGTGGCGGTGGGGGGCGCGTCAGCGACAGTCCCGGTGTACATCGCGGAGATGGCGCCCGCCAACAAACGTGGCCAGTTAGTGACCATGCAAGAACTGATGATCGTCTCCGGGCAGATGTTGGCTTACATCTCCAACGCCGGTTTTAACGCGGTATGGGGCGGTGATACCACCTGGCGTTGGATGCTGGCGGTAGCGACGGTGCCTGCCGTGCTGCTGTGGTTCGGCATGCTGTTTATGCCCGACTCACCGCGTTGGTATGCGATGAAAGGGCGGTTAGCAGAAGCGCGTCAGGTGCTGGAACGCACGCGAGCTAAACAAGATGTTGAGTGGGAACTCACGGAAATAGAAGAAACCTTAGCTGAAGAGCAACATGAAACGCGCCCACGCCTGCATGAACTTCGTCAACCCTGGCTGTTTAAATTATTTTTGATTGGCGTGGGTATTGCGGTCATACAGCAGTTAACCGGGGTGAATACCATCATGTATTACGCTCCGACCATGTTAAAAGCCGTGGGCATGAGCGATAACGCAGCATTAATTGCCACCATCGCCAATGGCGTTATTTCAGTATTAATGACTTTCGTCGGTATCTGGCTGCTGGGGCGCATTGGGCGCCGTACCATGACGATGTTAGGACAGTTTGGCTGTACCGCCTGTCTGGTATTTATTGGTGCCGTCAGTTATTTCATGCCGGAGACGGTAAATGGTCAACCTGATGTTCTGCGCAGTTATATAGTGTTGCTGGGAATGCTGATGTTTTTGAGCTTCCAGCAAGGTGCACTCTCACCCGTGACCTGGTTGCTATTGTCTGAAATTTTCCCTACACGTCTGCGTGGGATATTTATGGGCGGCGCCGTGTTTGCAATGTGGATCGCTAATTTCCTTATCTCGCTGATGTTCCCAATCCTGTTGGCATCGGTGGGTTTATCGGGAGCGTTCTTTATTTTTGCGCTAATCGGAATAGGGGGAGCCATTTTTGTGGTTCGCTTTGTACCGGAAACACGAAATCGTTCACTGGAACAGATCGAGCATTATTTGCACGACTGGCTGTCAAATGAAGAACCGCAACCGCAGTTGACGCACGCTGTGAAGAAAAGCTCGTAACCTGAGGTGACGTTTTTATGAGGGTAAAAGCCGGTGCATGCACTGGCTTTTTATCGATAAGTGGGGATAAAAATGCGATTGTGGTCTCAACTGTCAGAATAGAATAATCACCTGTGAAAATAGATTTTCGGCCATAACATTAATCTTCATTAATCTGCTAACACACATCAGCCAGGCAAGGCATTAACCGCTAAATGCTTGTTTATCAGCCGGGAATAACCTCTGAAATCGGTACCAGTTCCAGTCGATGGTACTAAAGTGCTGTTGTTAATTCACCGTTAATTAAAGCTTCTCGCTGGGGATATCGCTCAAATTGTGAATACGTTAATCAGTTAGGAATTATCCGTCCGCATAAATTAATTTATTTTTTTATTTGAATTGGGTAATCTTGCCACTACAGTTTATTTAAACCCCCCTTAAGCAAGGACCTTGTGATGAGTGACGCATTTAAAGTTCTGAACAACATTCGCACATTACGTGCGCAGGCTCGTGAACTGCCATTGACCGATCTGGAAGAGATTCTGGAGAAATTAACCGTGGTGGTGACTGAGCGCCGCGACGAAGTTCATGCAGAAGAAGCGCAGAATCGCGAGAAAGAAGAAAAGCTGTCTAAATACCGCGAAATGCTGCTGGCTGACGGTATTGACCCGAACGAATTGCTGGGTGCGCTGGAAACCGGTAAAAAACGCGCTAAGCGTGCACCGCGTCCGGCTAAATATTCTTACACCGATGAGAACGGTGAAGAGAAATCATGGACCGGCCAGGGCCGTACCCCAGCAGCGATTAAGAAAGCGCTGGACTCTGGTAAAAGCCTGGACAGCTTCCTGATCAAATAATCGACACAATCCTTGTAAGCGGGAGCCGAAGACCACGTTGTCTTCGGCTTTTTTATTTCTCTATTTGCAACAACGCGTTTAGCGCCTTCGCTCGCTGCCTGCAGGCGCAGAGGTGGCGTCCCGGTGCTGCTTTCTGGCATAATGCCCGCTGTTTTTTCCTCCACTGCGTAACAAAGGTCAATGCCGTGTTAGTTTCCAGCAATATTACTATGCAGTTCGGCAGTAAGCCGCTGTTTGAGAATATCTCCGTTAAGTTTGGCGGCGGTAATCGTTACGGTTTAATCGGTGCGAACGGCAGCGGTAAATCGACCTTCATGAAAATACTGGGCGGCGACCTGGTACCGACCAACGGTAATGTTTCACTCGACCCTAACGAGCGTATCGGTAAGTTACGTCAGGACCAGTTTGCCTTTGAGCAATTCAGCGTGCTGGATACGGTGATTATGGGTCACGCCGAATTATGGGCGGTGAAGGAAGAGCGCGACCGTATTTATGCTTTGCCAGAAATGAGCGAAGAGGAAGGTTATAAAGTTGCCGACCTGGAAGTTGAATACGGCGAAATGGATGGTTACAGCGCGGAATCTCGTGCCGGTGAATTATTGCTGGGCGTGGGCATTCCGGTGGAACAGCATTACGGTCCGATGAGCGAAATCGCACCAGGTTGGAAATTGCGTGTGCTGTTGGCGCAGGCATTATTCTCAAACCCGGATATTTTGCTACTCGATGAACCGACGAACAACCTGGATATTGATACCATTCGTTGGCTGGAGCAGGTGCTAAACGAACGTAACAGTACCATGATTATCATTTCGCATGACCGTCACTTCCTGAATATGGTGTGTACGCACATGGCGGATCTGGATTACGGCGAACTGCGCGTGTATCCAGGAAATTATGACGAATATATGACCGCGGCGACGCAAGCGCGTGAACGTTTAATTTCTGATAACGCGAAGAAGAAAGCGCAAATTGCAGACCTGCAATCATTCGTTAGCCGTTTTAGTGCCAACGCCTCTAAATCGCGTCAGGCGACTTCGCGTGCCAAGCAGATTGATAAAATTAAGCTGGATGAAGTGAAAGCTTCCAGTCGTCAAAACCCTTATATCCGTTTTGATCAGGATAAGAAGCTGTTCCGTAATGCGCTGGAAGTTGAGGCACTGACGAAAGGATTCGATAACGGACCGCTGTTCAGCAAGCTTAATCTGATGGTTGAAGTTGGCGAGAAAGTGGCCATTCTCGGTGCCAACGGTATCGGTAAAACCACGTTGCTGAAAACATTGGTCGGCGAATTAACGCCTGACAGCGGCACTGTGAAATGGTCCGAGAATGCGCTGATTGGTTATTATGCGCAGGATCACGCAGAAGATTTCGCCGATGACCTGAGTGTTTTCGACTGGATGAGTCAGTGGAAGCAGGAAGGTGACGACGAGCAAGCGGTGCGCAGTATTCTGGGCCGTCTGCTGTTTGGTCATGATGAAATCAAGAAGCCTGCTAAAGTGCTCTCTGGTGGTGAGAAAGGCCGCATGCTGTTTGGCAAGCTGATGATGCAGAAGCCGAACATCTTGATCATGGATGAACCGACCAACCATCTCGATATGGAATCGATTGAATCGCTTAACCTGGCACTTGAAGGTTACGAAGGCACGCTGATTTTCGTTTCGCATGACCGTGAGTTTGTCAGTTCACTGGCAACCCGCGTGATGGAGATGAAGGGTGATCGCATTATCGACTTTACCGGCAACTACGAAGATTATCTGCGTAGTCAGGGTATTGTTTAATTATAAATGATTGAATGACAGTAATTACGGCGCGGAGAATCGCGCCGTTATTATTTTCGGGAAATCATGGTTTCCCGCACACTTCGCAATGCCTGTCCTGCATCACCTTCATGCTACGAAATTCTGCACTCATCGCATCGTAGATCAACAGGCGTGCACGGGCTGGTTGCCCCAACGCGGTCAGCACTTTTATGGCCTCTAAAGCTTGCATCGCACCAATGACACCGACCAACGGCGCCAGCACGCCGGCTTCCACGCAGCTTAATGTCTGATCGCCAAACAAGCGGCTAATGCAGCGATAACAGGGTTCCCCCGGCTGCCAGGTAAACACGCTGAGCTGGCCTTCCATACGAATGGCCGCCCCGGAAATCAGCGGCACCTTGTGCTGGTAACACAAACGATTGATCTGCTCACGCGCATCAACGTTATCCGTGCAATCGAGCACCGCATCATGGCGCGCGATCAGGGCACTGAGTTGAGCATCATCCAGCTGTGCATCAATCGGTTCGAGCTGGCAATGCGGGTTAATCGCCGCCAGCCGTTGACGCGCAGATTCCACCTTGGGCTGGCCGAGGGTGGCATCGCTGTGAAGAATCTGGCGCTGCAGATTGCTTAAGCTGACGCTGTCGAAATCCAGCAAGGTAAGATGGCCCACACCGGCCGAAGCCAGATAGGGCGCAGCGGCACAGCCAAGCCCGCCGAGACCCACAATCAATACCCGCGACGCTTTGAGCTTCTCCTGACCGTCAAAATCAAAATCCCGCAGCACGATCTGACGGTTGTAACGCAGCATCTCCTCATCGCTCAGTTCGACGCTCATTAGCCCTCCAGCAGGCTATTGAAAACTTCAACCTCAACCCATTCGCCAGGTTCCACATCCGCACGATCGCGATCCAGCACAATAAAACAGTCGGCAAGGGCGAAAGAGCTAAACACGTGCGAACCCTGGGCACCGGTGCTGCGCACTTCCAGCACGCCATCTTCACCACGATTGAGAATGCCGCGCTGGAAGTCGAGGCGTCCAGGCGATTTCTTCAAACGCTGAGTGGCACGAGCGCGTTGACGTAGCGGCATAATGCGCGTGGTCTGCCCGGTGAGGGTGGCCAGTAACGGCTGCACCAGCTGATAGAAGGTCACGGCGGCAGACACCGGATTGCCGGGCAGCCCGCAGAACCAGCTGTTGGCTAAGCGGCCAAAGGCGAACGGTTTGCCCGGCTTCATCGCCAGCTTCCAGAAGGTAATCACGCCTAACTCTTCCAGCATCGCTTTAGTGAAATCCGCTTCGCCGACGGAGACGCCACCGGTGCTGATCACGACATCCGCCTGACGATCGGCTTCACTGAATGCCTTGCGCAGCGCCTCGGGATCGTCCGCAATCACGCCCAAATCGATCACTTCGCAGCCCAGTTTGTTAAGCATCAGCGATACGGTGAAGCGGTTCGTGTCGTAGATTTGACCGTCAGCCAAGGGCTGGCCCACCGCCTGCAATTCATCGCCGGTAGAGAAAATCGCCACGCGCAGTTTGCGCAGCACGCTGACTTCGGCAATCCCCAGTGAAGCCAGCAGCGGCAACTCGGCGGCTCCGAGGCGAACACCCGCCTCCAGCACCTGTTTGCCCGCCTGAATATCTTCGCCGATGCGACGAATGTTTTGGCCGTCGCGCACTTCAGCGGTGATGACGATACCGCCCGCACGCTGTTCGGTTTGCTCCTGCATCACCACGGCATCGCAGCCTGCTGGAATCGGCGCACCGGTCATAATACGAATCACGCTGCCAGCGGGCCAATCGCCGTTGAACGGCGCGCCGGCAAAAGCTTTGCCTGCGACCGGAAATTCGCGGTCCGGCACGATATCGCTGAGACTTACGGCATAACCATCCATTGCGGAGTTATCAAACGGCGGCACATCCAGTGGAGACGTCACCGGTTTGGCGGTGATGCGACCTGCAGCCTCATACAGCGAGACGCTGAGGCAATCGCTAATGGGCGTGAGCTGTTGCAGCATTTTTTGCTGCGCGTCTTCGAGGGAGATTAATCCTGCGGTGAAAGGTTCCATGTCAGTCTCTGCGTGATGAATTTCAGTTGCTGCCTATTATGGTGACATTTGTCTGCCGAGTCACATGTGACTAAAAAAGCATAATCCACAATAAAAGGTTATGACCGGAGATACACTTTCTGCTTTACAAGCCGGGAGTGCCTTTCTATAGTCGAAAATTGCCTAAAAAAGATGAAAACCATTCTAAATCAGTGTTTTTGGTTCTGATTTCCTGACAGGGTACCGGTTATGGCTAAAGCAGTTATCGCAATTCACGGCGGTGCGGGCGCAATCACGCGTGCCGCTATGAGCGCCGAAAAAGAGCAGCAATATCGTCAGCAATTGCACGCAATCGTTACCGCAGGGCAGCAGATTCTGGCCACGGGCGGCAGCGCGCTGGATGCGGTGACCGAGGCGGTGCGGCTGCTGGAAGAGTGCCCACTGTTTAACGCAGGCAAAGGCGCGGTGTTTACCCATCAAGGCACTCACGAACTGGATGCCAGCATTATGGATGGCCGCACTCTGGATGTCGGTGCGGTGGCGGGCGTGAATCACATTCGTAACCCGATTCTGGCGGCGCGTAAAGTGATGGAAAACAGCCCGCACGTGCTGTTTATCGGTGCGGGAGCAGAAGCCTTTGCCGCAGAACAGGGGTTGGAACAGGTTGCGCCGGATTTCTTCTCCACGCCTGAACGCTGGGAACAGCTACAGCGTGCGCTGAGCAGCCAGCAGATGGTGCTCGATCATGACGGCGCTGCGCAAAGCCACAGCGACGATCCGCTCGACCCCGATCGCAAATTCGGTACCGTGGGTGCGGTGGCGCTCGATCTTCAGGGTAATCTGGCCGCTGCGACCTCAACCGGCGGTATGACCAACAAGCAGGTCGGCCGCGTGGGCGATTCGCCGCTCGTCGGCGCGGGCTGCTACGCTAATAATGAGACCGTGGCGGTTTCCTGCACCGGCACCGGTGAAGTGTTTATTCGCACTCTGGCAGCGTATGACGTTTCTGCACAGATGGAGTACGGCGGCCGTAGCCTGCAGCAAGCCACCGCCAACGTGATTCATGACAAAGTGCAGGAGCTGGAAGGCAGCGGCGGGCTGATCGCTGTCGACAGCCATGGCAACGTGGCGCTGCCCTTCAACAGCGAAGGGATGTATCGGGGATTCGCCTATGTGGGTGGCGAAGTCGAGGTAGCGATTTACCGCGATAGCTAAGGAGCAGGCATGACGCAGCAGCATCAGCAGTTTGCACCCGAGCAGGTTTTGGCGGTGCGTGACCTCAACGTACGGTTTGAGCATGAAGGGCGAATCACCGAAGCGGTGCGTAACCTGTCACTGGATTTGCATCGTGGGGAAACGCTGGCACTGGTGGGCGAATCCGGTTCGGGCAAATCGGTCACCTCGCTGGCGCTGATGCGCTTGATTCAGCAGGCGGGCGGCGATGTCAGTGGCGAGATCCAACTGCGTCGACGTAACGGCGAGGTGCTGGATGTGATGCGCGCTACCACCAGCCAGATGCGCAAAGTGCGCGGTGCCGATATGGCGATGATTTTCCAGGAGCCGATGACCTCGCTTAACCCGGTGTTTACCGTGGGCGAGCAGATCGCCGAATCCATCCGTTTACATCAGGGCAAAAGCCACCAACAAGCGCAGGCCGAAGCACGGCGCATGCTGGATCTGGTGCGCATACCTGAAGCCCACAATGTGTTATCGCGCTTTCCGCATCAACTCTCCGGCGGCATGCGTCAACGCGTGATGATTGCCATGGCGCTGTCATGCAAACCTGCTTTGTTGATTGCCGATGAGCCTACTACCGCGCTGGACGTGACCATCCAGGCGCAAATTCTGCAGCTGATCCGCGTGCTGCAAAAAGAGATGGAAATGGGGGTGATTTTTATCACTCACGATATGGGCGTGGTGGCGGAGATGGCCGATCGCGTACAGGTGATGTATCGCGGCGATGTGGTTGAGCGTGCGCCGGTGCAGAAGCTGTTTGATGCGCCGCAACAGCCTTACACCCGCGCCTTGCTGGCGGCCGTGCCGAAGTTGGGAGCGATGAGCGGCCAGCCGCTGCCCGCTAAATTCCCCTTACTGCACACCAATGGCCGTGAAGAGATTGCCAAACCGCAGGATACGGTGCGCAGCGATGAACCGCCGATTTTGCAGGTACGCGACCTGGTGACGCGCTTTGATATTCGTGGTGGGTTATTGAATCGCGTGAAACGCCGTGTGCATGCGGTGGAGAAGGTCAGCTTTGATCTGCATGCTGGCGAGACGCTGGCGCTGGTCGGCGAATCCGGCTGCGGAAAATCCACTACCGGTCGATCGCTGCTGCGCCTGGTCGCCAGCCAGGGCGGCACGATTACTTTTAATGGTCAGCGTATTGATGCGTTGCAGGGCAACGCGCTGGCTTCGCTGCGCCGCGATATTCAGTTCATTTTTCAGGACCCTTACGCCTCCCTCGATCCGCGCCTGACGGTGGGTTTCTCGATTATGGAACCGCTGCTGGTGCACAAAACCATGGATCGGCGCCAGGCGGAGAAGCGTGTAGCCTGGCTGCTGGAGCGCGTCGGTTTGCTGCCGGAGCATGCGCAGCGCTATCCACACGAGTTCTCAGGCGGCCAGCGCCAGCGCATCTGCATCGCTCGCGCATTGGCCCTGAACCCTAAAGTGGTGATTGCCGATGAGTCAGTCTCGGCGCTGGATGTCTCGATTCAGGCGCAAATTATCAATCTGATGCTCGACTTGCAGCGCGAGTTTGGCATCGCCTTCTTATTTATTTCTCACGATATGGCGGTGGTAGAACGCATCAGCCATCGCGTGGCGGTGATGTATCTCGGACAGATTGTGGAAATGGGGCCGCGCCAGGCGGTGTTTGAGCAGCCGCGCCATCCTTACACGAAAAAACTGATGGCCGCGGTGCCGGTCGCCGATCCGGCGCACCGTCATCGCGAGCGGGCGTTAATGGTGGATGAAATCCCCAGCCCGATCCGCCCCTTGGGTGATGAGCCAGAAGTGGCACCGTTACTGGAAGTGGCACCGGGGCATTTTGTTGCCCGCCACGCCATTAGCGGTGCCTGAGCAGCAAGCAACCGCGTCATCCACGGATGTCGCGCATGACAGGGATTACAGGAGAACGATAACAATGCACCACATTATGCGAAAAGGGGTTATCACTGCCGGGTTGTTGAGTTCAGCGCTGGCGATGCCAGCGTGGGCAGCGAAGGACGCGGTGATTGCTGTGGCGTCAACCTTTACCACTATGGATCCGTACGACGCCAATGACACATTGTCGCAGTCGGTGGCCAAGGCGTTCTATCAGGGACTGTTCGGCTTCGACAAAGACATGAAGCTGCAAAACGTGCTGGCGGAAAGCTATCAGGCGAGCAGCGATGGCTTAACTTACACTATCAAACTGCGCTCGGGCGTGAAGTTCCAGGATGGCACCGATTTCAACGCGGAAGCGGTCAAGGCCAACATCGACCGTGCCAGCAACCCGGATAATCATCTCAAGCGTTACAACCTGTTCAAGTATGTGGCCAGCACCGAAGCGGTGGATCCGACCACGGTGAAGATTACGCTGAAGCAGCCGTTCTCGGCCTTCATCAACAATCTGGCGCACCCGGCGGCAGTGATGATTTCGCCCACCGCCCTGAAGAAATACGGTAAGGACATTGGCTTCCATCCGGTGGGTACCGGTCCGTATGAGTTCGTTACCTGGAATCAGACCGACTTCGTCAAAGTGAAGAAGTGGGATGGCTACTGGAAAAAAGGCTATCCGAAGCTGGACAGCATCACTTTCCGCCCGGTAGTAGACAACAACACCCGTGCGGCGATGTTGCAGACCGGCGAAGCGACCTTTGCATTCCCGGTACCGTTTGAGCAGGCTAAATTGCTGCAGGGCAACAGCAAACTCGACGTCGTCACCACGCCATCGATTATGCAGCGTTACATCAGCCTCAACGTGACGCAGAAGCCGTTTGATAATCCAAAAGTGCGTGAAGCGCTGGAATACGCCATTAACCGTGAGGCGCTGGTTAAAGTGGCGTTTGCTGGTTATGCCACGCCAGCCACCGGCATCGTGCCACCGGCGATTGATTTTGCGCAGAAATATCCAGCGATTAAATATGACCCGGCCAAAGCACGTGAGCTGTTGAAAGAAGCAGGCTTCCCGAACGGTTTCGAAACCACCTTGTGGTCATCTCACAACCACAGCACCGCGCAAAAAGTGTTGCAGTTCACTCAGCAGCAGCTGGCGCAGGTCGGCGTGAAGGTGAAAGTCACCGCGATGGATGCCGGTCAGCGTGCCGCAGAAGTCGAGAGCAAAGGGCAGAAAGAGAGCGGTGTGCGCATGTTCTACACTGGCTGGTCGGCTTCGACCGGTGAAGCAGATTGGGCACTGACGCCGCTGTTTGCCACCACCTCCTGGCCGCCAGCCATCTTTAACACGGCGTTCTACAGCAATCCGCAAGTGGATAAAGATCTGAGCGATGCACTGAAAACCACCGATCGTGAGCAGAAAGCCAAACTGTACAAAGACGCTCAGGATCGTATCTGGAACGACCATCCGTGGATTCCGCTGGTGGTTGAGCAGTTGCTCTCCGCGAACAATAAAAACCTCACCGGTTTTTATGTCATGCCCGACACCTCATTCAATTTTGATGAGGCGGATCTGAAGTAACAGGCGCGGCCAGCCTTGCGAGGCTGGCCGCTGCTGCGCAGGATTTTGCATGCACAACTATTTTCTCAAACGACTACTGGGGTTGATCCCCACGCTGCTGATTGTCGCGGTGCTGGTGTTCCTGTTTGTCCACCTGCTGCCGGGCGATCCGGCGCGCCTGATTGCGGGTCCGGAAGCGGATGCCTCGGTGGTGGCGCTGGTGCGTCAGGAACTCGGTCTCGATCAGCCGCTGATCCAGCAGTTCTGGCACTTTATTTTCAATGCGTTGCAGGGGGATTTTGGCCAGTCGATGGTGTCGAAACGTCCGGTCTCGGAAGAGATAGCCGCGCGCTTCTTCCCGACGCTGTGGCTGACGCTCACCAGCATGGTGTGGGCGGTGATTTTCGGTATGACCATCGGCATTACCTCCGCCGTCTGGCGCAACCGCTGGCCCGATCGCATCGGCATGACGCTGGCCGTATCTGGCATCTCTTTTCCCGCTTTCGCCTTAGGCATGCTGCTGATGCAGGTGTTCTCTGTTGAGCTGGGTTGGCTGCCAACGGTCGGTGCCGACAGCTGGAAACACTATATTCTGCCGTCGATAACCTTGGGCGCAGCGGTCGCGGCGGTGATGGCACGCTTTACCCGCGCATCGTTTGTCGAGGTGATGCAGGAAGATTACATGCGCACCGCGCGCGCCAAAGGGGTACGTGAGTCGCTGGTGGTGGTGAAACACGGTCTGCGCAATGCGATGATCCCGGTGGTGACCATGATGGGCCTGCAGTTTGGTTTCCTGCTCGGCGGCTCAATTGTGGTGGAAGTGGTGTTCAACTGGCCCGGTTTAGGCCGCTTGCTGGTGGATTCGGTGGAGATGCGCGATTATCCGGTGATTCAGGCCGAAGTGCTGCTGTTCTCGCTGGAGTTCATTTTGATCAATTTGATTGTCGATATGTTGTATGCGGCGATCAACCCGGCCATCCGTTACAGGTAAGGAGTCGCACTTGAAAAACTGGCGACGCGCAGCGGCATTGAAAACCATGCCGATGATGACGGAAACCCGGGTACGTACGCCGTGGCGTGAATTCTGGCGCCGCTTTCGCCATCAACATGTGGCGATGGTGGCGGGCTTATTTGTGCTGCTGTTAATTGTGGTGGCGTTTATCGCTCCGTTTATTGCCCCGTTTGATGCGGAAAACTATTTTGATTACGACCGGCTAAATGATGGGCCGTCGATGATGCACTGGTTTGGCGTGGATTCGCTAGGGCGTGACATATTTAGTCGCGTGCTGGTCGGCACACGCATCTCACTGATTGCGGGTTTCTTCTCGGTAGCGATCGGTGCGCTGATTGGTACGCTGCTGGGGTTGCTGGCCGGTTATTACGAAGGCTGGTGGGATCGCATTACCATGCGTATCTGTGACGTGCTGTTTGCTTTCCCCGGCATTCTGCTGGCGATTGCGGTGGTGGCGATCATGGGCAGCGGCATGAGCAATGTGATTGTGGCGGTGGCGATTTTCAGTATTCCAGCCTTTGCTCGCCTGGTGCGTGGCAATACGCTGGTGTTGAAACACCAAACCTTTATTGAATCAGCCCGCAGCATCGGCGCATCAGATTGGACGATTATCATGCGTCACATTCTGCCCGGTACCGTGTCGTCGATTGTGGTCTATTTCACCATGCGTATCGGTACGTCGATCATCACGGCGGCGAGTTTGTCTTTCCTCGGACTGGGCGCGCAGCCGCCCACGCCGGAGTGGGGCGCGATGCTTAATGAAGCGCGTGCCGATATGGTGATTGCGCCGCATGTGGCGATCTTCCCCAGTCTGGCGATATTCCTGACGGTGCTGGCGTTCAATCTGTTGGGTGATGGACTGCGAGATGCGTTAGATCCGAAGTTAAAGACCTGAAATATCAAATCGGTGCGCGTTAGTGCGCACCCTGAAAAATCCCGTTGTGCAGGTCAGGCCGCCACTTATGGCGACCTGATTTTTTCTGTTACCTCAGAACGTTTGCCAGTTGTCGTTGCTGTGTGCACCGGCAGCGGGTAAGGCGCGTGGTGTGGTTGCGACAGGGGCTTTCACCGTGTTTGTCACCGGTGCCATCACTGCACGCGTCCCGGTTTTAAAGCGCGCCACCGCCGAAGACAGGCTGCTGGCCTGCTGCTCCAGCGAAGCCGAGGCGTTAGCGGATTCCTGCACCAGTATGGCGTTCTGCTGCGTTACGCGATCCATCTCGTTCACTGCCACACCAATCTGATCGATGCCGCGACTCTGCTCGTCAGAGGCCGACGCAATTTCGCCCATGATATCGGTCACGCGCGTTACCGCGCTGACGATCTCCTGCATGGTATCGCCGGCGCTGCTCACCTGTTGTGAACCTAAATTAACGCGCTGCACGGAGCCCTCAATCAGTAGCTTAATCTCTTTCGCTGCCTGTGCACTGCACTGCGCTGCGCCAGGCTACGGACTTCACCCGCGACCACAGCAAAGCCACGACCTTGTTCACCGGCGCGAGCGGCCTCAACGGCAGCATTCAGCGCCAGAATATTGGTCTGGAAAGCAATGCCATCGATCACGCTGGTGATGTCGGCGATTTTCTTCGAACTGTCGGCGATGTCGCGCATGGTTTTCACCACGCCGTCCACCACATTCCCACCTTTGTCAGCGGTTTCCGATGCGGTTTTCGCCAGCTGGGTCGCCTGACGTGCGTTATCGGCATTCTGTTTAACGGTGGCGGTCAGCTCTTCCATGCTGGCAGCGGTCTCTTCCAGCGAGGCGGCCTGTTGTTCCGTGCGGGAGGAGAGATCGTTGTTACCGTTGGCGATCGCGCTGGCACTGCCGAAAATGGCATCGGCACTGTCGCGCACATTGTTGATCGTGCCCAGCAGTGCTTGCTGCATATGATTGAGGCTCGCGGCAATGGCGGCCATTTCACTGTGTCCTTCAATCTTCAAACTGGCGGAGAGGTCGCCATCGGCAAAGCGCTCCATCTGCTGCTGAACTTGCTTCATCGGCGCCAACAGGATGCGGCGAACCAGCAGCCAAACCACCAGCAGCAACAGCACCACAATCACTGCCATCACAGCAACCATCACCAGCATATGCTGATAAGTGCTATCGTTATCTGCAGCGCGTGTATTGATTAACTGAACGTTGTCACCGCGCCACTGCTTGTAGGCCGCTTCCAAATCATCCTGCGCTTGCTGTGCATCCAGCTCGCCATAAGCGGCGTAGTTGTTGGCTTTCAGAAAGGTCGCGGATTGATTCAGCAGTTGGTAATAGTTCGCGAATTTGCTTTCGATAAGCTCGGCGGCTGCCGCACTTTGCCCCGCAATCCGTGGGACACTCTTGTAGCGGTCAAAGTGCTGTTTCGCTTCATCAAGCGAGGCGCCCGCGGAAACCAGCAGCTTGCTGATGGCAGCGCGTGAAGCATCATCGGTCTGATTCTTCAGAATGCGAATCGCCACGCGGTTGATGATAACGCGCGTTTTCACCAGCGTTTGCCAGCTATCGGAGAACTCACGTTGTTGATGTGATAGCTGGTTACTGGCGGTGAAATTATGCTGGCCAGCGATCAGGGAAGATAAAAACAGCGAGCCGGAGATGGCCTGCATAGCGGTGAATACCAACAGCATCAATATGATGGCAGTCACAATTTTCATTTTCGTCAACATGATTTTCTCAGAGCAAAGTAGGCTAGTAGTGAAGTTATCGGTGTAAAAGCGCATTGCTTAAGAGCCGCAAAAAAATAATTGCAGTAAGTGATAATGTCGTGCAGGAGAAATGCAGTGAAACCCTTTGATTACGAACAAGACTTTAAGAATATCGATTTCCGACAGCGGCCAGACCTTTATCAGGTTGGGCGCGGTGAGCAGGGGGTATTAATGGTGGAGCCTTACAAGAGCGAAATTCTGCCGTTCTGGCGCTTCCGTACCGTGGAACTGGCTCAGGAATCTTCCGTTCAGATTATGCAATTGTTTGAGGACTATCGTGCACAGGACGACTTTGTCGGCATGGATATGGCGCGAAAATTTATTCAGATGGGCTATACCCGCGCGCGTCGCTACAGTAATCACAAAGGCGGACGCAAATATGATGCAGACGGTAACGAGCTACCTCGTACCACAGAAAAAGAAAAGGCCGCTGCGGCGGCCATCTTCAAATCATGCTGGGATCGGCTGAGATCGGACACCGATTATCTGGCGCGCAAACGTGCGCACCAGCAGCAGCACGGTTAAACGCGCGTACCCCATAAATCGTACTCATCGGCGTGTTCAACTTTAACACGCACCACATCACCGACTTTCACCTGACGATCGCCATTCAGATACACCGCACCGTCGATCTCAGGTGCATCGGCCATGCTGCGACCCACCGCGCCTTCTTCATCCACTTCATCGATGATCACCAACACTTCACGGCCGATTTTCTCCTGCAAACGTTCGCTGGAGATTTTCTGCTGCAATTGCATGAAGCGATCGAAACGCTCCTGCTTCACCTCTTCCGGCACCTGGTCCGGCAGTTGGTTGGCCGTCGCGCCTTCAACCGGGCTGTACTTGAAGCAGCCGACGCGATCCAGACGCGCCTCTT
>NZ_DAMDQC010000045.1:0-29175 GCF_032082325.1 Pantoea sp. CTOTU50773
GGACGGCAAGTACATGATGGATAACAACTATCAGTACTCCAAAGACTTGCTGCATTTCTGCCTGGAACGTGAAATTCCTTTCCTGTACGCCTCTTCAGCGGCCACTTACGGTGGCCGCAATGAAAACTTTATTGAAGAGCGCCAGTACGAGCAGCCGCTGAACGTCTATGGCTATTCAAAAATGCTGTTCGACCACTACGTGCGTCAGATTCTGCCGGAAGCCGATTCTCCTGTGTGTGGCTTCCGCTACTTCAACGTCTACGGCCCTCGCGAGGGTCATAAAGGCGGTATGGCGAGCGTGGCATTCCACCTCAACACGCAGATCAGCAACGGTGAAAATCCAAAACTGTTTGAAGGTAGCGACGACTTCCGCCGCGATTTCATCCATGTTGACGATGTCGTTGCAGTAAACCTGTGGTGCTGGGAAAACGGGGTATCTGGCATCTACAACTGTGGTACTGGCCGTGCAGAATCCTTCCAGGAAGTCGCCGATGCAGTACTGAAGTTCCATCAGCAAGGCCAGATTGAATACATCCCGTTCCCTGAGAAACTGAAAGGCCGCTATCAGGCATTCACTCAGGCGGACCTGACCAATCTGCGCGCAGCGGGTTATGACAAGCCATTTAAAACCGTTGCTCAGGGCGTGGGTGAATACATGACCTGGCTCAATCGTAAAGCATAAGGAAACCGGCACCAGCGATGAAAATTCTGGTCATTGGCCCTTCCTGGGTCGGCGATATGATGATGTCGCAAAGTCTCTATCGCACGCTCAAGGCTGAGCACCCGGATGCGGTCATTGATGTGATGGCGCCGGCCTGGTGCCGGCCACTGCTGTCACGGATGCCGGAAGTCAATCAGGCGCTGGCGATGCCACTGGGCCATGGCGCTTTGGCACTGGGTGAAAGGCGGCGTTTGGGCAAATCCCTTCAGGTCAGCAATTATGACCGTGCTTATGTGCTGCCAAATTCGTTCAAATCAGCGCTGGTGCCGTTCTTTGCAGGTATTAAGCGCCGTGTCGGCTGGCGTGGTGAGATGCGCTATGGCGTGTTGAACGATGTGCGTGTGCTGGATAAAGCCGCGTTTCCGCTGATGGTGGAGCGCTATGTTGCACTGGGCTACGACAAACCCATCGCCTCCGCACAACAGTTGCCGCAGCCCTTACTGTGGCCGCAGTTGCGTGTCGATGAAGATGAAAAGCGCATGACAGCAGCGCAATTTTCTTTGTCGGCCGATCGTCCTGCTATAGGGTTCTGCCCTGGCGCTGAATTTGGCCCAGCCAAGCGCTGGCCGCACTACCATTACGCGGCGCTTGCCGAGCAACTGATTGCCGAAGGGTACCAGGTGGTGTTGTTCGGTTCCGCAAAAGATCGCGAAACCGGTGACACTATTGTTCAGACGTTATCGGAATCAGTACGAGCGCACTGCAAAAATCTGGCCGGCGATACGCAATTAGAACAAGCGGTTATCTTAATTGCACATTGCGCGGCTATCGTCAGTAATGATTCCGGGTTGATGCACATTGCCGCCGCACTGAATCGTCCTTTGGTCGCCTTATATGGCCCAAGTAGCCCGGATTTCACTCCGCCGCTCTCTCATCAGGCACGCGTAATTCGTTTGATCTCTGGCTATCACAAAGTACGTAAAGGTGATGCCGAAGAGGGTTATCACCAAAGTCTCATTGATATTCAGCCTGCTCGAGTTCATCAGGAACTTAGCACGCTGCTGCATCCGGTGCAGGAGTAGCCATGCACGTTTTGATTGTAAAAACCTCCTCAATGGGGGACGTGCTGCACACGTTACCGGCGCTCACTGATGCGATGCAGGCCATTCCTGGCATCCGTTTTGACTGGGTCGTCGAAGAAAATTTTGCACAGATCCCCAGCTGGCATCCGGCAGTAGATAAAGTGCTGCCGGTGGCGATTCGTCGCTGGCGTAAACATTGGTTTGGTAGCCAGCAGCGTGAAGAGCGCGTTCTGTTTAAGCGAGACCTGCAATCGCGCCAGTATGATGTGGTGATCGATGCGCAAGGGTTGATCAAAAGCGCCGCGCTGGTGACGCGCCTGGCTAAAGGCGTAAAGCATGGACAAGACAGCCGCAGTGCGCGGGAACCCTTTGCCAGCTGGTGGTATGACAAACGCCATGAAATTAATAAACAGCAGCATGCGGTAGAACGCACGCGCGAACTGTTTTCTAAAAGCCTGGGTTATGCGAAACCGGACACTCAGGGGGATTATGCGATTGCCGGTCATTTCCTCTCCGCGTTGCCCGAGGATGCGCATCAATATTTAGTGTTTCTACACGCCACCACCCGTGATAACAAGCATTGGCCTGAATCACACTGGCGCGAACTGATTGAATTGGTACAGCCGACGGGTCTGCGGGTGAAACTGCCGTGGGGTGCTGAACATGAGCATCAACGTGCATTAAGAATGGCGGAAGGTTTTGACCATGTTGAGGTGCTGCCAAAATTAGCGCTGGAGCAAGTGGCACAGCAATTGGCGGGGGCACGCGCTGTCGTTTCGGTCGACACGGGTTTGAGTCACCTGACCGCCGCGCTGGACCGCCCGAACATCACGCTGTTTGGTCCAACCGATCCGGGGCTGATTGGGGGATATGGGAAGAATCAGCATGAGCTACGCGGTGCAGGTGGCAGAATGCAGGCTATATCCGCCGTGAGCGTAATGGAAAAATTGCGGGAATTGCTTTGAATGGGATCAATATTTAAACAAATCTATCGTTATACCCATGAACGAGCTTATCGGCACAATGAAAATTTTTGGCCTCATATCAGAATTCAACGTGGAGCAGAAGACCATATTGAACGGCTAGTCTGGCGAAAAAATGAAATAAAAATTGAAGCATTAGATTCATTACGTAAAACCGTTACCAATGATATGACGATACTGGCAACTGGCCCGTCAGTGAATGATCTTGATTTTGAATTACTTTCAGAAACGACATTTATTGGTGTTAATGGCGCTTATCACCTACGAGATAAAGTCGTATTTTCATATTATGTTATTGTCGATCGCGGTTTTGTTGAGAATCGTTTTGATATTGTCGGAAAAGTACTGGGCGACCCTGAGTTGACGCTCTTTACAACAGTTCATTGCCTCAATGATATGTTGAATTGCATTGGAGTCGATAAGATAAAGTGTCGTTTGGCTATTATTGAAGATCTGAGTTATAAGATATTTCGAAAATCAGTAGTACCTGCTGAGTATGCTTTGAATTTCAATGATAATAAAGGATTATCAGTCTATCCAACTGATCCATTATCAGGTTTTTCATGGGATATCCGACAAGGTATTTTTGATGCGGGTACAGTGGCCTATTGGGCGTTGCAAATAGCCGTATGGCTCAGTTCAAATCGTATACTGTTAGCAGGGGTTGATATGAATAATTTTTCATCCCCACGGTTTTATGAAAATGAAAATAATAAGCAGAAAAGCTTTTTAGGGGAAAACTTTACTCAAGTTATAAAGCCCGCATTCTTGAATGCCAGCATCGAGCTTAATCATGCAGGGATAAAGGTTTACAATTTGTCTATGAATAGTGGACTGACAGAGGAAATTTTCGAGAAGGCGACGCCAGATGTCATTTTTAAAAAAAACTGAAAGTTTAGAATTTATTGCATCTATTTCTTTTATGGCATTTTTATTTTTAATGACCATATTTACAGGTATTGGAAAAGTAAATAATTTATTTCATCTGTCGATTACAACGATGATGATATTTTTGTTTTTCCAGCGAAAAAAGCTTAGTCTTCCCGAGCCATATCCCTGGAGGTCAATAGGCGTTATTGCACTATTCCTCATTTATTACAGTATTACGAACTTATGGACAAGTGTTCCAGAGAATATAATTTCAACTCTGAAGCATACCGTTTATCTTCTTTTTTTCGTTTGTATGTTTGATTACTGTATTAAGCGTTATGGTTTGCTGAAGGTTTATGGATGCATTTTTTCCGGGTGTTTTATTGTCCTTGTTTTGACATTTATGTTGGTAGACAAAAGCACGCTACTGACTAATAGACTTGAAAACGGTTTTTTTGCCGCGCCAAAAAATGTCATTGATCTCGGTGGATATTTTGCTCTTGGTATTTTAAGTGCACTGATTATTGCCCGTGAGTCAGGCCGACACTGGATTTACATACCTGCATCGTTGCTCTTTATTGGCTTGATCTTGACGCAAAGTCGAGGTCCATTATTGGCTTTAATAGTTTCTTTAGCTGTCTTACTTGCTAAATATAAACATGTTCACTTTAAACATGTTTTGTATATCATGATTTCAATCGCTACTATTTTATTATTCTTCTACTTTACCGATTATGGCAGTGATTTTTATGCGCGCATTGTTTCCTCTTATGCGCAGAGTTTTATCAGATTTGGAATCTGGAATCATGCCATTTCAGATGCAATGATTCATCCCTATTTCGGTTGGGGGTTTGATAAGCAGCTGACATTTGTAAACAGTATTGGCCAACATGTTATAACCACACACAGTATTTATGTATCGGCCTTCTTAAAAGGCGGTGTGGTGGGTGTGCTATTTATGGCATCACTCATCCTGGTTGGCTTGTATCATGCGTATAGAAAGTATCATCAAGGCATGGGGTTAGAAGCGTCAATTTATCTCTTCTCTTTGATGTTTTTTGTTACTCAGGGGATGTTTGTGATTGGTGGACCAGGAGAAACATGGGTATTATTCTGGTTGCCATTAGCGATAGTTTTGTCATCCCGTAAGGCCTAGATAAAAACCACTACCAGATCGCTTGCTATCTGGTAGTGTAATTTTAGACTGAAATATTTTTCATCATCACGTTATAAACCTGATCAACGCTTATTTTTCTTAATGGGTAATGCGGATCATCATTAGATTCAGGTTCAATTCTGATAGTCTGATGGATGTGTAAATCCTGATAAGGTCCTGTATGTCTGGGATTAGCACTGACATAAAGACTCACTGTCGGCGTTTCTGCCGTGATAGCAATATGTAGTGGTCCAGTGTCACCTGTGATCAACACATCAAGGTTTTTAATTATCTGTAAGAGTTCAGGTAGGCGAGTCTTACCAATATAAGAGTGAACCCTTGAATGGTATTTATTTTTTAATAAATCAAAGAATGATTTTTCAATGTTTTTATCCTGGGTGGCACCAGTCAATACTATTTTTGCATCTTTGTTATTTTCTAAAATACGCTCTGCTAGTTCAGAAAAATGTTCAACTGGCCAGCAACGGTTTTTCCCGGACGCCCCCATTTGAAAGCCAATTACAGGTCGATAGTTTTCACGTTCTACAGAGTGAATTGCAATGGGAAATTGCATTCTGATATCTGTTGTATTGCATCCAAGAATACTAATCAGGTCGAGTTTGCGCTGAATAATATGAACATCTGTTGCCGATGAATAATGATCTATCCAGTGATTAAAGACAGTATTGTCACTTCTGAAATTATCTCTAATAATGTATTTTGAGCCAGACAGGCGTGCGCAGAGAATGTCATAGCCCAATGTTGAATGCAGTAGTACAGTCATATCAGGTTTGAATTTTCTCATTCTCCTGATTACGCGATGGGAATGAACTATTTTATTATCCCAGATGACTATTTCATCAAACCATTGACTTTTTTCAACGAGATCACGGTTTTTATCACTGGATACCAGCATGAGCCTGGCCTCTGGATAGCGATGCTTTATGGCTTTGATCGCAGGAGTATTAAAAAGGAGATCTCCTAATGCGGTCGTTGAGAAAATAACAATGCGCTTAAACTCATGATTTGAGCTTAGCGGTGTCTTGTTTTTGTCAATCTGGCTCAGTCTGGCATGTAAACTGAGTACGTTATTGATTACGTTTATTTTCCAAAGCTTTTTCATTATTCCATTTCACCCTAAGAACCTGGCAAATTTGACATCAGTCGCGGGAATTAATTTCGTAATGATAACGAAAAAAACGCTAGTCCCGAATGGGGCTAACGCTAATTTTCAAAAACGTTGATGATTGCGTTAAAAAAGTAAACCTAACTGATTGATTAACTTACTACCTGCCACATTTTCAATCACTATTTTAACGGCTCGACTTTGCGGCACTGGCGGCAGTGGTTTACTGACCTTACACACCCCCGGAGCACGGAATTTCGGCGCTGGAGATTTATCGGTTGTCGTCGGAGCTTTACCCTGATGCACAGGCTCATTCAGCAACTGACTTGGGCGGACCAGCGTAATATCGCCAGGCAGTGATAGCAGCATCTGTTGCAGCACACGGACGGTGGTTGGGTGCGGATGGCCAATCGCAATGGCATAACCATCGCGCTGTGCCAGTTTTACGGCACGGGTAAACTGTTCGCGAATCGATGCCTCATTCTGACTATCGTCAAGGAATACCCGGCGTTTCAGCACCTTAACATGCGTACCTTGTGCCGCTGGAATAGACTGGCTATTGCCAATCGTCATGCTATCGAGAAAGTAGTAATTGTACTGATTTAGCACCTGCATCACTTTCTGCATGCCAGGCAGGCTGGAGGTCATTTTGCTGCCCATATGGTTGTTCAGCCCCACAGCGAAGGGCACTTTACCCGAGGCATCCCGAACAATGCGTGCGATCTCTTCGCTGCTCATCTCTGGGGTTAAGGTATCTTTTTCCAGCGGCTGCTTACTGAGCGGTGCCATTGGCAAGTGAATCAACACCTCATGACCACCCTGATGTGCTTTTGTCGCCATCTCACGAGCATGAGGTGCATTCGGCAATACAGCGACCGAAATCGCAGCGGGCATTTGCAGCACTTTATTCTCTTCAACCGGACGATAACCGAAGTCATCAATCACAATTGAGAGTTTACCTGCCTGAGCCGATAGTGTGAAAAACAGTGCGCAGAACGCAATTGAGAGCTTTTGAGGCTGAAACAACACTTATCTTCCTAACCACGGTAGTGGATTGACGGCCTGTCCCTGACGTCGGATTTCAAAGTAGAGCGAAGGCGTGCCGCGGCCGCCACTGGTACCCACGAGGGCGATAGGCTGTCCTGCCTTCACCTGAGTACCCACGCTCACCAGCGCACTTTGGTTGTAGCCATAAAGACTCATATCGCCTTTACCATGTTCCAATACCACAACCAGGCCGTAGCCTTGTAGCCAGTCGGCCATCAGTACGCGTCCATCGGCGATGGCTTTCACTTCGGTGCCTTCTGGTGCATCAATCACCAGACCTTTCCAGCGCAGTTCACCCTGCATGGATTCACCGAAGCGGTGTTCAATACGTCCATTCACCGGCCATACCGCCTGCCCACCAGGCTTTCCGAGGCCACCGGTGCGCGCCATCAACTCACGTTCGCTTTGTGTGGGTTGATAACTTGATCCCTTGGCTTTTGCCTGCGCCTGACGCTGGCGTACTTTTTCTGCCTCGCGTGCTTCACGTTCGGCACGCTCACGCGCTTCGCGTTCGGCTTTGGCAATTTTATCCTGCAGACGGCTTTCGTTTTCTCGCATCTCAACCAAATCGGCCTGATCTTTTTCCAGCGAGCTTTCCAATACTGTCAGGGTTTTCTTACGTGCCGCACTGGCGGTTTCCAGTTTGGCCTGCTGCGACTGCTGTTGGGCTAACAGGGATTTTTGTTGTTCCTGCTTACCTTGCAATGCCTGACGCTGCTCGGACAGCTGTTGCTGAGTTTGTTTGAGATCGTCGATGTTTTTCTGGCGTGCAGCATTAAGGTAGCCGAAATAGGCAAGTATGCGTTCACTGCGTTGTGCTTCTTCACCACCCAGCAGCAGCTGTAACCCATTGTGTTGGCCTTGTCGGAAAGCCGCATCCAATTGTTGAGCCAGCAGTTTTTCCTGCTGAGCTTGCTGTTTTTCCAGACGAGAGATGGAGGTGGTAATTTGTGTGATTTCGCCGTCGAGCGCGGTCAAGCTATTGCGCGTTTCCCTAAGCTGCCGGCTGGCTTGCGCAATCACTTTTTCCTGACTTTGCAGTTGATCGAGAAGTTTGCTGCGCTGTAATTTCTGCGCTTTAACGCTTTTCTCTTTGTCAGCAATATCCTGCTGAATGGACTTGAGCTGGGTTTTACTGTCATCCGCACTGTGCGCGTAAACGGGCAATAACAGTGCGCCCGCGCAGAGCAAGCTCAGGGAGATTTCGGACCAGCGAAATAACAACGGATGCGCTGGGCCGTTGTGACAGGTCCTTGTGTGTGTAACGGTCGCTTTTCCCTTCATAGTCGATAATTATTCCACGATGAACAGCCGCTTACCAGTTATCCCGGGCGGGTTTTGCTTTACGAAAGATGTCGGTGCCGAGCTTAGCGGCATAAACCTTGACTCAATTTTGCGATTAGAACACTTTTTTTGGAAAATGACGCACAAATCGTAACTCTGCCCGCTTCGCGACTGTACATGCTAAGTGGCGCAGGTATACTCAGAACCCTTGTTTTAGCTTATTAGCCCGGTCTGGAGTCGTTACCCCTCATGCAAGAAATTATGCAGTTTGCAAGCAATCACACCATCCTTAGTCTGGCATGGGTTGTTTTACTCGTTCTGGTGATTGTGACCACCGTTAAAGGAATGTTCTCTAAGGTAAAAACCATCAGCCGTGGTGAAGCAACCCACCTGATCAACAAAGAGGATGCGGTGGTTGTAGACGTGCGTTCGCGCGATGATTATCGCAAAGGGCACATTTCAGGTGCGGTAAATATTGCAGCGGCTGATATCAAAAAAGGTAGCTTTGCCGAACTGGAAAAGCACAAGTCGCAGCCCATAATTGTGGTATGCGCCACCGGCCAGAGCGCGGGTGAATCAGCCGCTAAATTGAGCGCTGAAGGTTTTGAAAAAGTTTCCGTGCTGAAAGATGGCGTGAGCGGCTGGAGTGGTGAGAATCTGCCGCTGGTACGCGGTAAATAATTCCCAGAGGTAACCGCATGGCTAATGTTGAGATTTACACCAAAGTCACATGCCCTTATTGCCACCGGGCAAAAGCATTGTTGGATCAGAAAGGTGTTTCGTTCCAGGAGATTCCTATTGATGGGAACGCGGCGAAACGTGAAGAGATGATTCAGCGAAGCGGGCGTACGACAGTTCCCCAGATTTTTATTGATGCGCAGCACATTGGTGGCTGTGACGATCTTTACGCGCTGGATGGGCGTCAGGGACTGGATCCCTTACTCCAGGCATAATTTTTCGGTCAGACAATTTAACTCACAGGATTTAGTAACATGTCAGAACATAGCACAAACGAAATGCAGTTCCAGATTCAACGTGTTTATACCAAAGACGTTTCTTACGAAGCGCCAAACGCGCCTCAGGTTTTCCAGAAAGAGTGGGAACCGGAAGTGAAACTGGATCTGGACACCGCTTCATCTCAGCTGGCTGATGAAGTCTACGAAGTTGTTCTGCGCGTTACCGTGACAGCAACCGTTGGCGAAGACACCGCATTCCTGTGCGAAGTTCAGCAGGCAGGTATCTTCACTATCGGCGGTATCGAAGGCACTCAGATGGCACATTGCCTCGGTGCATACTGCCCGAACATTCTGTTCCCGTATGCACGTGAATGCATCACCAGCCTCGTGTCTCGTGGTACTTTCCCTCAGCTCAATCTGGCGCCAGTTAACTTTGATGCCCTGTTCATGAACTATCTGCAGCAGCAAGGTGAAGGCGAAGCGCCACGTCAGGATGCCTGATGACTACCCTCAACGCTTCGATTAGCGTCATCGGTGCCGGCTCGTACGGCACCGCATTGGCCATTACTCTGGCCCGTAACGGCCATCCGGTTCTGCTCTGGGGCCACAATCCGCAAAGCGTGGCGCAGCTCCAGGCTGACCGATGTAATGCCGCTTTCCTGCCTGATGTACCTTTCCCTGACAATCTTGTTCCCGAAGCCGATTTGGCAACGGTGGTGAATGCCAGCCGCGATCTGCTGGTGGTGGTGCCTAGCCACGTATTTGGCGACGTTCTCACTCAGTTGAAGCCGCATCTGCGTGCTGACTCACGTATTGTCTGGGCAACCAAAGGTCTCGAAAAAGAGACTGGCCGTCTTTTGCAGGATGTTGCGCGTGAAATCCTCGGCGATCAAATTCCGCTGGCCGTGGTTTCCGGCCCAACTTTCGCGAAAGAACTTGCAGCGGGCATGCCTACAGCGATAGCGCTGGCGGCCACTGATGCGCAGTTCGCTGAAGATCTGCAGCAAAAACTGCACTGCGGTAAAAGCTTCCGCGTGTATAACAATCCGGACTTCATCGGCGTGCAACTGGGTGGCGCGGTGAAAAACGTGATTGCGATTGGTGCCGGCATTTCCGATGGAATTGGTTTTGGCGCTAACGCACGAACCGCACTGATTACCCGTGGGCTGACGGAGATGAGTCGCCTTGGCGCCGCTCTTGGAGCCGATCCCACCACCTTTATGGGCATGGCGGGGCTGGGCGATTTAGTGCTGACCTGTACCGATAATCAATCCCGCAATCGTCGTTTTGGCATGATGCTGGGACAAGGCGAGAGCGTTGATGAGGCGCAGCGCATTATCGGACAAGTTGTAGAAGGGTACCGAAACACCAAAGAAGTCAAAGCATTGGCGGCGAGAATGGGTGTTGAAATGCCGATAACCGAGCAGATTTATCAGGTACTGTATTGCGAAAAATCGGCGCGAGAGGCAGCATTGAGTTTACTTGGCCGTGCAAGGAAGGACGAAAACAGCCAAAGCTGAAGCAGGATGCTCAGCTAAATCACCTGCAGCGCCTCTCAGGCGCTTTTTTTATCGGGAGCACAGAGCAATGTCGTCAGAAGAGTTAGAACTGGTCTGGAACAACATCAAAGCTGAAGCCAGAGCGCTGGCTGATTGTGAACCCATGCTGGCCAGTTTTTATCACGCGACTTTGCTGAAGCACGAAAATCTTGGCAGTGCACTAAGCTACATGCTGGCGAACAAACTCGCCAACCCGATCATGCCAGCCATTGCGGTACGCGAAATCGTTGAGGAAGCGTATCGCGAAGATCCAGAGATGATTGTCTCTGCAGCTTACGATATTCAAGCCGTGCGCCAGCGCGATCCTGCCGTTGATAAGTATTCAACGCCATTGCTGTATCTGAAAGGCTTCCATGCATTACAGGCTTATCGCATCGGCCACTGGCTCTGGAAAGAGGGCCGCCGCGCGTTAGCCGTCTATTTGCAGAACGAAATCTCCGTCTCCTTTGCAGTGGATATCCACCCGGCAGCCCGTATTGGTCGCGGCATCATGCTCGATCATGCTACCGGTATCGTGATTGGTGAAACCGCCGTAGTGGAAAATGACGTGTCGATTTTGCAGTCGGTCACGCTAGGCGGTACCGGAAAAACCAGCGGCGATCGCCATCCGAAAATCCGTGAAGGTGTGATGATTGGCGCAGGTGCCAAGATTCTCGGTAACATTGAAGTGGGGCGCGGCGCGAAAATTGGTGCGGGTTCGGTGGTACTACAACCGGTGCCGCCGCATACCACGGCAGCCGGTGTGCCTGCGCGTATCGTTGGCAAACCCACCAGCGATAAACCTTCGATGGATATGGACCAACTCTTCAACGGCGCGGGCTTCGAGTACGGCGACGGAATTTAGCTCTTGATCAGTGCGCCAGCATAATCAAGCTGGCGCCACGCTTCATACACCACCACAGATACCGCATTCGACAGATTCATACTGCGACTTTCAGCCATCATTGGGATGCGGATCTTCTGCTCTGCTGGCAGCGCGTTCAGTATCTCTGCCGGCAAACCACGGCTCTCAGGTCCAAACAATAAATAATCCCCTTTCTGATAGCTCACAGCGCTGTGGGCAGGTGTGCCTTTGGTGGTGAGTGCAAACAGACGCTGTGGTGCTTCAGACTCGATAAACGCAGTGTAATTGGCGTGTTTTTTGAGTGAGGTGTATTCGTGATAATCGAGCCCGGCGCGGCGCAGGCGCTTGTCATCCCAGGCAAAGCCCAGCGGCTCAATCAGATGCAATTGGAAGCCTGTATTGGCACACAAGCGGATGATATTGCCCGTATTTGGCGGAATTTCTGGTTCAAATAAAACGATGTTCAGCATAAGGCCCCCGGAAACGAGGGCCGAAGCATAGCAAATTATTGACGAGCGGAGTACAGCGGCAACCAGAGTGTAAGGCGCAGCCCCCCTAATGGGCTGTCATCGGCTTTCACCCAACCGCGATGCTGTTGCACGGCTGTTTCCACAATCGCCAGTCCGAGACCGGTGCCACCAGATTCACGGTCGCGTGCTTCATCAGTGCGATAGAAGGGGCGGAAAATCTGCTCGCGATCTTCAGCGCTGACGCCTGGGCCATCGTCATCAACGTGAACGGTAATACCCTGAATATCCACCGAGAAACTCACGCTGATATGCGTGTGGGAATAACGCAGCGCATTACGCACGATGTTTTCCAGTGCGCTCTCCAGGGCATGCGGGTTGCCGTACAGTGGCCACGGACCAGGCGGATACGGCACATCCATGGTTTTACCCATCTGCTCGGCTTCAAATTTGGCATCTTCCAGTACACCGTTCCACAGCTGGTTCGCCTTCATCGCTTCACTGACTAAGGCATTTTTATGCTGAGTGCGTGAGAGCACCAGCAAATCGTTAATCATGCCATCAAGCCGCTGGGCTTCCGTTTCGATACGCTGAAGTTCTTTACCTTCACCATTGCGACGGCGCAGTAGGGCGGTAGCCAACTGCAAACGTGTCAGTGGCGTGCGTAATTCATGACTGATATCGGATAACAAACGCTGCTGTGCGGTCATCATGCGTTCAAGTGCGCTCACCATTTGGTTGAAACTTGAACCTGCTGCCAGGAACTCCTGTGGACCGGATTCCAGTTCAGGATGCTGGCGTAAGTTTCCGCTCGCCACTTCATCGGCAGCATGTTTCAGTTTGCGCGCTGGACGCGCCAGGCTCCACGCCAGCCATAACAGCAGTGGCGAGCTAATCAGCATGGTGACAATCAACAGCAATAACGGACGGTCGAACAGTAAATTGACGAAGTCCAGTTGAGAACTGGTGGCGGGGCGGATCAGGTAGAGCTGATAGTTATCTTCACCATCCTGCACGGCGAACGGGCCCACCATCTCCACACGACCATACTTTTTCTTCTGCGGATGATCGGCATTATCAGACTGGCCGATAAAGTTACGAATCACCTGCATTTCATTATGCTGCGCCCCGATCACCCGGCCTTCGCTGGTCACCAATAACAAGCGTTGGCCGGGTGGGGCCCATTTGTCGATGGCGCGAAAGAGCCTTCGCCACCACATCAGGTCGTTAGGGGGATCTTGCGATAACTCAGCTTCAACATGCTGTTCAATCATGGTGCCCTGTCGTTGCTCACTTTCCAGCAGTGCAGTCATCTGGCGTGAGTCGAGTTTGGGCACCATCAAAACCAGCATCAACACCAGCGCCAGGGTGAGCCAGAAAATGGCGAAGATGCGGGTGGTCAAACTTCCAATCATGATGCCGAAACCATCAGATAGCCGCGTCCGCGTAGCGTTTTAAACCACGGATGACCATCACGACGTTCCGGCAATTTACGACGCAGGTTTGAAATGTGCATATCAATCGCGCGGTCAAACGGCGTCAGGCGTTTACCCAGCACTTCCTGACTGAGGTGCTCACGCGACACGACCTGACCTAAGTGCTGTGCCAGCAAATAGAGCAGAGTGAATTCCGTGCCCGTCAAATCCAGCGTTTCACTATCGAAGCTGGCTTCCTGGCGGCCTGGGTTGAGGCGCAGGCAATCCACTTCCAGCGTGGGTGAACTATTGTCATGCTGCTGTTGTTGTTCGCTCCAGTTTGAACGGCGCAAAATAGCCCGAATACGCGCCACCAGTTCACGGTCATTAAACGGTTTTGGTAGATAGTCATCCGCGCCCAGCTCAAGGCCAAGAACACGATCCAACTCACTACCACGAGCGGTCAGCATAATGACCGGAGTTTGGTGCTGTTGTCGTAATTCTTTCAACGTATCAATACCGTTCTTCTTCGGCATCATGACGTCGAGTAATAACAAGTCAACGCTGTTATCCAGCAGGTTAAGCGCCTGCTCACCATCGCTGGCGACAATCACCTCAAAACCTTCCATCTCAAGCAGTTCTTTAAGCAGCGAAGTTAATTCGCGGTCGTCATCAACCAACAGGATTTTATTCATTTTTTGTTGCCCTCCGCAGGCAAAATACCGTGTTCCTTGACTTGCAATCCAACGCTTTACGTAGTTTTACACCCCCTGACGGATGTTTGCAGCTATCGCCGTACACTAGCTCTCGTTGAATCGCAAAACGGAACGAACTGGGAGTAAACGATGCGCTACTTAACCGCCGTCGTCATTGCCTCAGCGATGGTTCTCAGTCACGCCAGCGCAGAAGCAGCAGACACGACGACGATTGACGAGATGCATCATAACGGCGGATTGACGACAGGCAGTATGACGCAAAATCCGCAAAGCCACATGTTCGATGGCATTGAGCTGACTGAACAACAGCGGCAACAGATGCGAGACCTGATGCAGCAAGCACGACATGAGCGCCCGGCTATGAGCGTTCAGGATATTGAAACTATGCATGACCTTGTCATTGCAGACAAATTTAACGAATCGGCTATCCGACAGCAGGCAGAGAAACAAGCCCGCGCGCAGATAGAACTGCAAGTTGAGATGGCTCGGGTTCGCAACCAGATGTATCACCTGCTAACGCCTGCACAGCAAGCGACATTGCAGAAGAATTATGAGCGGCGACTTAACGATATGCGTCAGCTCTCAGGATTGCAGCCATCATCACCGCTGCATGCAGTGAGTAGTACCAGCAGTAACCAGTAACATAGTATCCCTGTTTTCCTTGCCATAGACACCATCCCTGTCTTCCCCCGCATGATGCGGGGGGTTTTTTTATCTGCCAATCCTGTGCTGCATCATCACCTTAATATTCAATTCACGCAGCTTACGCTTGCCGATGATAAACTTGAGCCATTATGTGACTAAAGGCGTTGCGCTGAGCAGACGCTTCTATGAGGCATGGCATGGATCCCTCCTACGCGAAACTCGTCAACCGCGCGGCGCTGGCGGCAACGACGCTGGCGACATTACTGTTGATCGTGAAAATTTTTGCCTGGTGGCTGACTGGCTCAGTCAGTATGTTGGCCGCCCTGGTCGATTCACTGGTGGATATCGCTGCATCGCTCACCAATTTACTGGTGGTGCGCTATTCACTCCAGCCTGCGGACGCTGATCACACCTTCGGCCACGGTAAAGCGGAGTCGCTTGCCGCACTGGCACAAAGCATGTTTATTTCCGGCTCGGCACTGTTTTTATTTCTCACGGGTATTCAGCATCTGGCCTCACCCAATATATTACGTGCGCCGCTGGTCGGTATCGTCGTCACTGTGGTCGCCCTTTTGTCCACCCTGTTACTGGTGACTTTCCAGCGCTGGGTGGTGCGTCGGACACGCAGCCAGGCGATACGTGCGGATATGCTGCACTATCAATCTGACGTGGTGATGAACGGCGCGATCCTGGTGGCTTTGGTGTTAAGCAGCTATGGTTTTGTCCGGGCAGATGCGCTCTTTGCGCTGGGGATTGGGGTGTACATCCTCTATAACGCTTTGCGCATGGGTTATGAAGCGGTGCAATCTTTGCTGGACCGCGCATTGCCGGAAGAAGAGAAGCAGGCGATTATCGATTTGGTTAGCGACTGGCCAGGTGTGCGCGGTGCCCATGCACTGCGTACGCGTCAATCCGGGCCAACCCGTTTTATCCAGCTTCATCTGGAAATGGATGACCACCTGCCGCTGGTGCAGGCGCATCAGGTAGCGGATCAGATCGATCAAGCACTCCGGCTTAAGTTTCCCGGTTCGGATGTTATCATCCATCAGGATCCCTGTTCGGTGGTGCCTGAAAATCAGCAAGGCTTTTTCCAGTTTTAGCGTTTAAATATCATGGCGTTGCGTTATAAAAATGACGTAACGCTAACAACTCTGTAAAAAAATAGCGAAAACTTGTCTGACCTGAATCAATTCAGCATCAAGCCTTTGATATACTATCTGCAACTATTAAGCCGCACGATCGTGAGCGGGTTTACACCGGTCGGCAGGCAGGAATAATCCTTAGTTTTGAACAATCCAGAGGTTGTCATGATCAAAAAAATCGGAGTACTGACCAGCGGCGGTGACGCCCCAGGCATGAACGCAGCCATCCGCGGAGTTGTCCGTTCCGCGCTGAGTGAAGGCCTTGAAGTTTTTGGTATCTACGACGGCTATCTGGGTTTGTATGAAGACCGTATGATCAATCTCGACCGATATAGCGTGTCCGACATGATCAACCGTGGCGGCACTTTCCTCGGTTCTGCGCGCTTCCCGGATTTCCGTAATGAGGAAGTTCGTCAGGTTGCCATTGAGAACATGAAGAAGCGCGGCATTGACGCGCTGGTGGTCATCGGCGGTGACGGTTCCTACATGGGTGCCAAACGTCTGACGGAAATGGGTTTCCCGTGCATTGGTCTGCCAGGCACCATCGATAATGACGTTGCCGGTACCGATTACACCATCGGTTACTTCACGGCGCTGGAAACCGTGGTTGAAGCGATTGACCGTCTGCGCGACACCTCCTCTTCGCATCAGCGCATTTCCATCGTGGAAGTGATGGGTCGTTACTGCGGCGATCTGACTCTGGCTGCTTCCATCGCCGGCGGTTGTGAATTCATCGTGCTGCCGGAAATTCCTTATACCCGTGAAGAACTGGTCGAAGAGATCAAAGCCGGTATCGCTAAAGGTAAAAAACACGCCATTGTGGCTATCACAGAACACATCTGTGATATCGACGATTTGGCGCACTATATCGAAGCAGAAACCAAACGCGAAACGCGTGCCACCGTCCTCGGTCATATTCAGCGTGGCGGTGCGCCATGTGCTTACGACCGTATTCTGGCTTCACGCATGGGTGCTTACTCCATCGAACTGCTGTTGCAGGGCTACGGCGGACGTTGTGTCGGTATTCAGAATGAGAAGATGGTGCATCACGACATCATCGATGCTATTGAAAACATGAAGCGCCCATTCAAGCGCGACTGGCTGGATACCGCGAAAAAACTCTACTAATCAAGCTGCATCAGGGCGCGAGATCAACCGCGCCTTTTTTATTCCTGCCTATATTCCCTCCAGTTATAACCACTTATTTTTAATTCTTTAATCTATGGATTGGTTTATGTCAGTCTTGTTCTATAACGACCTCGGGAGAGCAAGCAATGAACAAGTGGAGTATTGGTGTCACCCTGTTACTGGCTTCCACCAGTGTTTTGGCAAAGGATATCCAGCTGTTAAACGTTTCTTACGATCCGACGCGAGAGCTGTATGAGCAGTACAACAAAGCGTTTAGCGCACATTACAAGCAGGAAACGGGCGACAATGTGGTGATCCGTCAGTCTCATGGCGGTTCAGGGAAGCAGGCGACCTCTGTGATCAACGGCATTCGTGCTGATGTCGTGACCCTGGCGCTGCAATCTGACGTGGATGCTATTGCTGACCGTGGACGGATCGATAAAAACTGGATTAAGCGCCTGCCAGACAACTCCGCCCCTTATACTTCCACCATCGTGTTCCTGGTCCGTAAGGGCAACCCGAAGGGCATTCATGACTGGAACGATTTGATTAAACCTGGCGTATCGGTGATCACGCCGAACCCGAAAACCTCAGGTGGCGCACGTTGGAACTATCTGGCCGCATGGGGCTGGGCACTGGATCAAAACAACGGTGACCAGGCCAAAGCGCTGGCGTATGTGAAGGCGCTGTTCAAGAACGTAGAAGTGCAGGATTCGGGTGCACGTGGCGCCACCAACACCTTCGTAGAGCGTGGTATTGGCGATGTGCTGATTGCCTGGGAAAACGAAGCGTATCTGGCAGTGAACAAGCTGGGTAAAGACAAGTTCGAAATCGTCACGCCAAGCGAATCAATTCTGGCAGAACCAACCGTTTCGGTGGTCGATAAGGTGGTGGATGAGCAGGGCACGCGTAAAGTGGCCGAAGATTACCTGAAGTATCTCTACTCACCAGAAGGCCAGACCATCGCAGCGGAAAACTTTTATCGTCCACGCGATCCTGAAGTCGCGAAAAAGTTTGCCAGCACCTTTGCGCCGGTGAAACTGTTCACTATCGACAGCAAGTTCGGTGGCTGGACGCAAGCGCAGAAAGCGCACTTCGCTGATGGTGGCAGTTACGATCAGGTCATGAAACCTTAATCGTCATCGCATCAAACTGAAACGGTCAGCCTGATGCTGACCGTTTTGCATTACACAGCAGTAAAAGTCCGTGACATTGCCCAGACGGCAGGCGAGGATGCTGGCAGGTGATGAACAGAGGAATTCGGCCATGCAGGGAAGTCGTCGCACCCTGAAGTTGCTAACCGTTTTACTGCTGGTGCTGATTGTCGGACTGATCGTCAGCGCCTTCCATTTCCAGAAAAACTCCAATGCCCTCTGGCAGATCATCAGTGAAAAGTGCGTGCCCAATCTAGCGAAAAGTGGCAATCCCGCCCCTTGTCAGCAAGTGAATACGGCACAGGGTTATGTCACGCTGAAAGACCTCAACGGTCCACTGCAGTATTTACTGATGCCGATCGAAAGAATCACTGGCATGGAAAGCCCGATTATTCTCGAACCCACCACGCCCAATCTGTTTGCCGCCGCCTGGCTGCAGCGCAGTCTGTTGGCCAAAAAACGCGGTGCACCGATTGATGATAGCGTGCTGTCACTGGCGATTAATGCGCAATATGGCCGTACGCAGAATCAACTGCACATCCACATCTCCTGTCTGCGTCCTGATGTGCGCCAGCGGCTTGATGCGTTAAGCCCTAAGCTCAATCAACAGTGGCAACCAGCCACGCTGCGCAAACATCGCTATTTGATTCGCACACTGTCGACGGCTGAACTGGCGCAGCAAAGTGTCTTTATTCGTCTGGCGACTGAAGTGCCTAATGCGCGCAGCGAGATGGGAAAATATGGGATGGCACTGGCGGAATTACCGGATGGGCGCTTAGCGTTGCTGGCGCTGGAACGTAACTGGTTAATGCTAAACAGCGGTTCTGCGGAGGAGTTGCAGGACCACCAATGCCAGATTTTGAACCATTAACCATGGCTTCCAATATAAAGCTTCAATGAAACGTATAAGCACGCTGGGGGGTTCCAGAACTGTTTCATCACATCTTCCTCAGTGTATGAGTTACATGTCTCAGTACGAATCTCTGGCAATAAAAAAGGCGGCTCATCAGCCGCCTTGTTCTACACCGAAAAAACTTAGGCGTTTTTCGCTGCTGCAGCTGCTTTCACGATCACTGCGAACGCATCGGCTTTCAGTGAAGCACCGCCAACCAGCGCGCCATCGATATCTGGCTGGGTGAACAGTTCTGCGGCATTTTTGTCGTTAACAGAACCGCCGTACTGAATGATAACCTGCTGAGCAATCGCCGCATCTTTCTTCGCGATATGGTCACGAATGAATTTGTGCACGGCCTGGGCCTGCGCAGGTGTAGCGGATTTGCCGGTACCGATCGCCCAGACTGGCTCATAAGCGATAACCACGCCTTCGAACGCAGCCGCACCCTGGGTTTCCAGCACGGCGTCGATCTGACGTGCGCACACTTCTTCAGTCTTGCCCGCTTCGTTCTCTGCTTCAGTTTCACCGATGCACAGAACTGGCACCAGGCCGGCTGCTTTCAGAACAGCAAATTTCTTGGCGATGAACTCGTCGCTTTCTTTGTGGTAAGTACGACGCTCAGAGTGGCCGATGATGATGTATTTCGCGCCGACATCTTTCAGCATTTCTGCGGAGGTTTCACCGGTGAATGCGCCAGACAGGTTAACGTCAACGTTCTGTGCACCCAGTGCAATGTGGCTGCCGGAGACGGCGTGTTTTGCCAGGTCAAGATAGAGAGTGGGTGGAGCAATTGCTACGCCACAACCTTCAACACCAGACAGCTCTTTGCGCAGACCTTCAATCAGCTCGCCTGCCATGTGCTTGCTGCCATTCAGTTTCCAGTTACCCATAACCAGTGGATGTCGCATTCTTTCCTCCGCATAACGCGATTCATGAAATAGCGCTGCCATCGGGCAGCGATGTCTGCCAGACAGTATAGAGATCAAACGTGTCGCTGGCTTTGCTTTTCGTCATTTTTGCCGCGGTGATCAAGGGGTCGCGAGCGCCAGTTTTATTGGCTCAACCGCGAAGGTTAATCCTTTGTCACCGTTATCCGCGACCACAAAACGCAATGCGCCTTCAGTACTGGCAAAATAGCGTGCGCCTTTGCCTGCGCTGAGCAATGCATCAAGCTTTTTGCGTCCATCTGCAGGCGATAAACCTGGGACAAAAAATCGCAATAATGCTGTCATGTAATCCATCGCACGTGCCTGCGCGGCTTTCATATCCGGGCCGGGAACCGGTAGCCAGGTAATTTGCAGCGTTTTGATTTTTCCGGTGCCCTGCTCCAGCGCGGTAGAAGCATAGAGTGTTTCATTGATCTTGCTGGCGGCGCGCGTCAGGTTGCTTTTATCGTCTCGATTATCAATCGCACGATATTCCTGCAACGGCAGGTCCGGATTCGTTGCGTTGTACTTCTCGCGGAACTGCGCGATGGTCATATCGAAGGTGGGGGCACCTGCCAATAGATAAGGGGCGGCAGGCAGGTGATCGCTTCGATCCTGCGGTGTCGCATCCTCCGCCCAGGCGGGAAATGTCAGCGCGACGCTCAAGAGCAGCGCGACTGGCAGGTTCTTCATTGCTTCGGCCCTAAATCATTCACTTAGCCCACGATTAGAACGGTTTTTACCGACCAAAGTCAAAACCCGCACAGGGAAAAGTCTGACATTCTTCACACCGCATGGATTACCAGTAATGCTCGCTGGTCATATGGCCGGGTTTGCGTTTGAAATGTTTACGCATCTCACGCGTATCTTTCAGCAATTGCTGGGTATCGCGCACCATTTGCGGGTTACCACACAGCATCACGTGGCTGGTGTCAGCGGTCATCGGCAAACCCACCGCACGTTCAAGTTCACCGCTCTCAATGAGCTGCGGAACACGACCGTGCAGCGAACCGGCGATCTCTTCGCGACTCACCACCGTCTGAATATGCAATTTGCCCTGATAACGCTGTTGCAGCTGCTGCATCAACGGCAGGAAGCTCAGGTCATCGGCGAAACGTGCCGCATGCACCAGCACAATGTTATCAAACCGTTCCAGGCCTTCGCCCTGTTGCAGAATCGATAAATAAGGACCGATCGCCGTGCCAGTGGCCAGCATCCAAAGCGTGCTGCAGTCGGGAATTTCATCGAGTACAAAGAATCCGGCGGCTTCTTTGGTCACCATCACCTGATCGCCAGGCTGCAATGCCTGCAAACGTGGACTGAGCTTACCCTCTGGCACCGTGACCAGATAGAACTCCAGTAAGGGATCGCGCGGTGCATTCACATATGAATAGGCGCGTTGCACGCGTTCACCATCAATTTCCAGCGCCAGCTTGGCAAACTGCCCGGCGGTAAAGGTATCAATCGGCGCGGTAACGCGCAGGCTGAACAGTGCATCGGTCCAGTTTTTCACTTCTTTCACTTCCGCATTGATCCACTCTGCCATGATCGCTCCTTATTATTGATTATTCAGGCGTATCACTATCATCGTCAGCCCCCTCTCAAATTTCCAGCCCGGCGGAGAGTAAAGGGCTCTCAGCGACAAATCATGCGCACTCCACATCAACTGTAGCGGTCGTGTTACGACCCGGTACGTAATCTTGACACCACTGCGCCAGTCGCTTTGCACTCACCTCTCGATTTGTCATGCAATCCTGATATTTTTGCCGCCATTAATCGCCAGCAGCCTTTTTTAGTGCTGCTTTTATTTTGTTTCTCAGGCAGACATTTTGTTCCATGTTGAAGAATAAAACACAAAACCGCTTCCTGTTATTCATGCTGATCGTGCTGGTGGCGGTCGGACAGATGGCGCAAACCATCTATGTGCCGGCGATGGCGAACATGGCCGAAGCCCTGAACGTACGCAGTGGCAGCATGCAGCAGGTCATGGCCGCTTATTTGATGACCTACGGTGGATCACAACTGATCTACGGTCCGTTGTCAGACAGCTTTGGCCGTCGTCCGGTGATCCTTATCGGTATGACGATCTTTGCCGTGGGGGCATTGATCGCCATGTTTGCGCCATCACTGCAGATTTTGGTGCTGGGCAGCGCGGTGCAGGGTTTGGGTACTGGCGTCGCGGGGGTGATGGCGCGCACTATGCCGCGCGATCTCTATTCCGGTATCGCCCTGCGCCAGGCCAATAGTCTGCTGAATATGGGAATTCTGGTGAGCCCGCTGCTGGCACCGGTGATTGGCGCGCTACTGACGCACCTGTTTGGCTGGCACGCTTGTTTTGCCTTTCTGCTGTTGCTGTGCGTCGGCGTCACAGCTTCCATGGCGCGCTGGCTACCCGAAACGCGTCCCGTGGATACGCCTGCCACACCGTTTCTGCGCCGTTATGCCACCTTACTTAGCGACGGGAATTTTATCCGCTATCTGCTGCTGCTGGTGGGCGCCCTGGCAGGCATCGCTGTGTTTGAAGCCAGCTGTGGCGTGTTGATGGGGGGCGTGCTCGGTCTGGATGGCATCACCGTCAGCATTCTGTTTATCCTGCCAATCCCGGCCGCCTTTTTTGGTGCGTGGTTTGCCGGACGCGAGCAGAAGTCCTGGCATACGCTGATGTGGTACGGCGTGAACAGTTGCTTGCTGGCGAGTCTGCTGATGTGGATTCCGGCATGGTTCGGCATCATGAATATCTGGACACTGCTGGTGCCTGCCGCACTGTTCTTCTTTGGTGCCGGGATGCTGTTCCCATTGGCAACATCCGGTGCGATGGAGCCGTATGCATGGTTAGCAGGGAGTGCGGGCGCGCTGATTGGTGGCATACAGAATTTGGGCTCTGGCGTAATTGCCTGGCTGTCGGCGCTACTGCCGCAGCACGATCAGTCGAGCCTCGGCATGCTGATGTTTGTCACATCGCTGGTGATGCTGCTGTGCTGGTGGCCGCTCTCACGTCATCCGGAGAGCGGCAAACAGGCGATTACAGGATAAACTGATGCAGCGCCGCGTCTTTGCGATCCAGATAATGGATCGACTGGATGCGGCGGATGGTGCGTGATTTACCGCGCACCAGCAGGGTTTCGCTGGTAGCGATGTTGCCTTTGCGTGTAATGCCTTTGAGCAGGTCACCGGTGGTGATACCGGTGGCGGCGAAAATCACATTATCGTTACGCGCCATCTCTTCCAGCTTCAGCACTTCTCCGGCTTTAATGCCCATTTCAACACAACGTTGCAGCTCCTGCTCGCCCAAACGACGGTTCTCTTCACTGTCGCCTTTGACGTCGTGGCGCGCCAATAGGCGAGCCTGCATGTCGCCATCCATTGCACGGATCACTGCAGCGGACACCACACCTTCTGGCGCACCGCCGATACCGTAAAGCACATCCACTTCACTGTCAGGCATGCAGGTCAAAATCGAGGCCGCAACATCACCATCCGGGAAGGCAAACACACGCACGCCGAGCTGCTGGAGCTGAGCGATCACCGCGTCATGGCGCGGCTTAGCCAGAATCGACACGGTCAGCTGGCTGAGGGGTTTATCCAGAGCGATGGCGATGTTCTTCAGATTGGCTTCGAGCGGCAGGTTGAGATCGATAGCACCGCGCGCGCCGGGCCCGACAATCAGTTTTTCCATGTACATATCAGGTGCGTGCAGGAAGCTACCTTTATCGCCCACGGCTAATACTGCCAGTGCGTTGGCCTGACCCATCGCCGTCATGCGTGTGCCTTCGATAGGATCGACAGCGATATCCACCGCATCCCCACGGCCGGTACCGACTTTTTCACCGATATAGAGCATCGGCGCTTCGTCGATTTCGCCTTCGCCAATCACAATCTGACCGTCGATATCAATGGTATTGAGCATAATGCGCATGGCGTGGACGGCTGCACCGTCGGCCGCATTTTTATCGCCGCGTCCTAACCAGTGATAGCCCGCTAATGCAGCGGCTTCGGTCACACGGGAAAATTCAATCGCGAGTTCTCGTTTCATGGTTGCACCTGATAAAAAACAGGCAGGCAGTGTAACACGGAGGGGAAAGCAGGGCGGGGAGAAAAACCCGCGGCAGGGTGCCGCGGGTCAAAGGTATTACTCAGCGTCTTCCCACGCTTGCGCACGCGCCACGGCTTTCTTCCAGCCTGCATAGCGCACGTTGCGTTCGGTGGTTTCGATGCTTGGGCGGAACTCACGTTCAACGACCGCTTTCGCACGTACTTCCTCCAGATCGCTCCAGAAGCCTACCGCCAGGCCAGCAAGGTAAGCTGCACCCAGCGCGGTCACTTCACGTACTTCCGGACGCTCAACGCGCGTACCGAGAATGTCTGACTGGAACTGCATCAGGAAGTTGTTGGCGACCGCACCACCGTCCACGCGCAGAGATTGCAGACGGGTGCCTGCATCGTTCTGCATCGCTTCCAGCACGTCACGTGTCTGATAAGCAATCGATTCCAGGGTTGCACGGATGATGTGATTTGCGTTGGCACCGCGCGTCAGACCGAAGATGGCGCCACGGGCATACGGATCCCAGTAAGGCGCACCCAGACCGGTAAACGCAGGCACCATGTAGACGCCGTTGGTGTCTTTCACTTTCAGGGCGAAGTATTCAGAGTCCGTTGAATCACTGATCAGCTTCATCTCATCACGCAGCCACTGAATGGAGGCACCGCCGATGAACACCGCACCTTCCAGTGCGTAGTTCACTTCACCACGCGGGCCGCAAGCAATGGTAGTCAGCAGACCGTGCGTTGAAGTCACGGCTTCGGTGCCGGTGTTCATCAACATGAAGCAGCCGGTACCGTAGGTGTTTTTCGCCATACCCGGTTGTACGCACAGCTGGCCGTACAGGGCTGCCTGTTGGTCACCTGCAATACCCGCGATTGGAATACGCGTACCGCCTTTACCCCCGATGTTGGTCTGGCCGTAGATTTCAGAAGAGCCTTTCACTTCCGGCAGCATTTCGCGCGGAATATCGAGGATCTCCAGCATACGCTCATCCCACTCCAGCTTGTGGATGTTGTACATCATGGTACGAGAGGCGTTGGTGTGGTCGGTGATGTGCACACGCCCCTGGGTCATTTTCCATACCAGCCAGGTATCAACGGTACCAAACAGTAGCTCGCCACGTTTTGCACGCTCGCGCGCACCTTCAACGTTGTCGAGGATCCACTTCACTTTGGTGCCTGAGAAGTAAGGGTTAATCACCAGACCGGTGGTGTGCTGGATGTACTCTTCCAGACCCTCTTTCTTCAGCTTGTTACAATAGTCCGCTGTACGTGGATCCTGCCAGACGATGGCGTTATAGATCGGCTTACCGGTCTCTTTATCCCACACGATGGCAGTTTCACGTTGGTTAGTGATACCAATCGCGGCAATTTCATCAGAACGGATGTCGGCATGTGCCAGCACTTCGACCAGCGTTGAGCTTTGTGACGCCCAGATGTCCATTGGGTCGTGTTCTACCCAGCCCGCTTTCGGGTAAATCTGGGTGAATTCGCGCTGCGAGACGGCGACGATGTTCGCGTCATGATCGAGTACCACGGCACGCGAGCTGGTCGTGCCCTGATCGAGCGCGAGAATGTATTTTTTATCAGTCGTAGTCATTTTATTTTCCTGATGATTAACGATGAAACTTACGCTTTACGCTGCTCAGCGCGTGCGACCGGTTTTTCTGTTTTGCTGGCTTCCGCCACGTTGACCGGCAGGTTACGGCCAATCAGTGAACGGTAACCGAAGGCTCCGAGGCAAGCACCCACCAGTGGGCCAAAAATCGGAACCAGGAAGTAAGGAATATCTTTGCCGCCGGTGAAGGCCACATCACCCCAACCTGCGATGAAGGCGAACAGCTTAGGACCGAAGTCACGCGCCGGGTTGAGTGCGAAGCCGGTGAGCGGGCCCATTGAACCACCAATCACGGCAACCAGCAGACCAATTAACAGCGGAGCCAGTGGACCACGTGGTACGCCATTGCCGTCATCGGTCAGCGCCATGATCACCGCCATCAGTACCGCCGTAATCACCATCTCAACCAGGAACGCCTGACCGACACTGATGTGCGGGTTAGGGTAGGTTGAGAAGATACCGGCCAGATCGAGGCTCTGCACGCTGCCTCGCACCATTTGATGGCTGGCTTCATAATCAAAGAACAAATTGTAGTAGAGGCCATAAACCAGCGCCGCCGCACAGAAGGCACCGGCAACCTGCGCCAGGATGTAAGGCAGCACTTTGCGGCCTTCAAAGTTAGCAAACAGGCACAGCGCGACCGTTACCGCTGGATTCAAATGCGCGCCGGATACGCCCGCACTGAGATATACGGCCATGGAGACAGCAAGACCCCAGATAATACAGATTTCCCACTGACCGAATGCGGCACCAGCCAGTTTTAATGCAGCAACACAGCCTGCACCAAAAAAGATGATCAAACCGGTACCGAGAAACTCGGCGATGCATTGACCTTTTAGTGTGTTCGTTGTCTGACTCATAATGGCATTCCTGAAGCGAGGTTAAATTTTATCAGTTTTTGTTCTCAATCCATGAGTCACCCAGCTCTTATGTAGGGCTGATGTGAATTTATCGTTAACGAGCATAAACGAGAAATAGCGAAATCGAAATATGTGTACTCCGTCATAAAAATGCGCGTTTTCGCGTATTTTACCTTTCTTTAAGGGCCATTAACCCTGCTTTACTTAAGTCCAATATCGTGACCGCGCGCAAAAATGCGCGATCGTGAGCATTTTTTTAAGCATTAACTGAAAAGTGTTACAGACTGCCCGTGCAGGCCTTGTGTCGCTGGACTTGCGGGGTGTGGCTACATACAATCGGGACATCGTGGCTGGACGCACCATAACAAGGCAGTCCCAGCACCATCAACGCCTTGCAAGAGATTTAGGAGAGGTCATAAAGATGTCATTTGAAGTGTTCGAGAAACTGGAAGCCAAAGTACAGCAGGCGATTGATACCATCACCCTGCTACAGATGGAAATCGAAGAACTGAAAGATCAGAATAATACGCTGCGCAACGAAGCTAGCCAGGCTTCCGGCAACCAGGATGCACTGGTGCGTGAAAACCAGCATCTGAAAGAAGAACAGCACGTGTGGCAGGAGCGTCTGCGTGCACTGTTGGGAAAAATGGAAGAGGTTTAAGCGTCTATGCTTAAACCCATGACGGGTGCTGCGGCACCCGTTTTTGTTGAGGCTTACTCAATATCGAGGGCGTCTTCCGACAGAATGATGCCGGTGTTATCGGCATAAAGATGGTCTCCAGAGAAGAAGGTTACGCCGCCAAAGTTAACGCGCACGTCACTTTCGCCAATCCCTTCTCCCGCCGCACCGACCGGAATCGCGGCAATCGCCTGAATACCAATTTCCAGCTCTTCCAGATCGTCCACCTGACGCACTGAGCCGTAGATCACCAGGCCTTCCCACTCGTTTTGCGCTGCCAGACGCGCCAGTTGCGCATCAACCAGAGCACGACGTACCGAGCCGCCGCCATCAATCACTAACACGCGACCCCGGCCATTCTCTTCCAGCAGATCGTAAAGCAGGCCGTTGTCTTCGAAACATTTCACTGTGGTGATTTGCCCACCGAATGAGGTGCGTCCGCCAAAATTGGAAAAGAGCGGTTCAACCACGTTCACTTCTTCATGGTAGATGTCACAGAGTTCGGAAGTATCGTATTTCATGAGGGTATCGTCTGTTTGCCACAGGAGCGGTAAGTATATCGCTATCTGACGATTGTTGGCAAAATCATCACCCGCTAAAAAAAGCGCTGCATCAATATCCTGCGTAAAAAAATGCCCGGCACAGTGGCCGGGCAGCGGATAACGATGGAACCTTTACAGAATAAAGCGGCTGAGATCTTCGTCGGCCACCAATTCGTCCAGATGCTTGCCTACGTAATCAGCATCGATGGTGATGGATTCGCCGTTGCGATCGCTGGCGTCATAGGAGATGTCTTCCATCAGACGCTCCAGCACCGTGTGCAGACGACGCGCACCGATGTTTTCAGTCGTTTCGTTCACCTGCCATGCGGCTTTGGCGATGCGACGGATGCCGTCTTCGGTGAAATCAACGTTCACGCCTTCAGTGCCCATCAGTGCTTTGTACTGTACGGTCACAGAAGCGTTTGGCTCCGTCAGAATACGTTCGAAATCATTCACGGTCAGCGCCTGCAGCTCTACACGAATCGGCAAGCGACCCTGCAGTTCTGGAATCAGATCTGATGGGCTGGCGACCTGGAACGCGCCTGAAGCGATAAACAGAATGTGGTCGGTTTTCACCATGCCGTGCTTGGTGGACACGGTGCAGCCTTCCACCAGTGGCAGCAAGTCGCGCTGTACACCTTCGCGTGATACATCCGGGCCGCCCGCATTCTGGCCGCCGCGCTTACAGATCTTATCGATTTCATCAATGAACACGATACCGTGCTGCTCAACGGCTTCGATGGCGTCTTGCTTCAGCTCTTCCGGATTCACCAGTTTTGCCGCTTCTTCTTCAATCAGCAGCTTCATGGCTTCTTTGATCTTCAGCTTGCGCGCTTTCTGCTTCTGTCCGCCGAGGTTCTGGAACATCGACTGCAGCTGGCTGGTCATCTCTTCCATGCCTGGAGGCGCCATGATTTCAACACCGGCTGCGGATGCGGCCAGATCGATCTCAATCTCTTTATCATCCAGCTGGCCTTCACGCAGTTTCTTGCGGAAAGACTGACGGGCCGCAGAAGGTTCGGCAGTGTGCTCAGCCTGGCCCCAGTTATTTTTCGCTGGTGGGATCAGCACATCAAGAATGCGCTCTTCCGCCATCTCTTCGGCGCGGTATTTGTTTTTCTCGATGGCCTGACTGCGCACCATTTTGATGGCAGAGTCGGTCAGATCGCGAATAATTGAGTCGACTTCTTTCCCCACGTAACCCACTTCGGTGAATTTCGTGGCTTCGACTTTGATGAAAGGCGCGTTGGCGAGTTTTGCCAGACGACGCGCGATTTCGGTTTTACCGACACCGGTCGGGCCAATCATCAGGATGTTTTTTGGCGTCACTTCATGACGCAGCTCTTCATCAAGCTGCATACGGCGCCAGCGGTTACGCA
>NZ_DAMDQC010000046.1:0-28807 GCF_032082325.1 Pantoea sp. CTOTU50773
GCGACCAGGGCCTGATGTTCGGCTACGCCACCAACGAAACCGACGTGCTGATGCCTGCTCCGGTAACCTACGCCCACCGTCTGGTGCAGCGTCAGGCTGAAGTGCGTAAAAGCGGCTCACTGCCGTGGTTGCGTCCGGATGCGAAAAGCCAGATCACTTTCCAGTACGATGGCGGCAAAATTGTCGGTATCGATGCGGTTGTCCTGTCGACTCAGCACGCTGAAGAAATTTCGACAGCCGATCTGCGTGAAGCGGTGATGGAAGAGATCATCAAGCCGGTACTGCCTGCAGAGTGGGTGAATGCCAGCACCAAATACCATATCAACCCAACCGGTCGCTTCGTGATCGGCGGCCCAATGGGCGACTGCGGTCTGACTGGTCGTAAAATCATCGTTGATACTTACGGCGGTATGGCGCGTCACGGTGGCGGTGCGTTCTCTGGTAAAGACCCGTCTAAAGTTGACCGTTCTGCTGCTTACGCTGCACGCTATGTCGCGAAAAATATCGTCGCGGCTGGTCTGGCTGACCGTTGCGAAATCCAGGTTTCTTACGCGATTGGCGTGGCTGAGCCAACCTCCATCATGGTGGAAACTTTCGGTACTGAGAAAGTCCCTACCGAGCAGTTGACCCTGTTGGTGCGCGAGTTCTTCGACCTGCGTCCTTACGGCCTGATTCAGATGATGGATCTGCTGAAACCTATCTACAAAGAGACCGCTGCTTACGGTCACTTTGGTCGCGAACACTTCCCGTGGGAGCAGACTGATAAAGCTGCTCAACTGCGCGAGGCTGCGGGCCTGTAATCTTACCGTCCTGCAAAAACGAGCCCGCTTATTGCGGGCTTTTTTATGCCCGCTAACCAGCCTGCACATTTTTTCCCGCCGTCTACACTTCATTTTCGATGTTTACAACAAAGTGTTAACGATTACATTTTGAAAACCTTTTGTAATCTGTCATTTAGAGAATTTTCAGCGTAGTTATTCGTATGAAAATGCGTTATTTTCAGCGTCGTCTGATAGCCGATATTTAGAGAGATGTCAGAAACTTAAAGGGTGCTATACCTTACTGGTTACGTAACTATTTCAGGCGGAAAATGCTGGATTGCAGGGTTTCAGTGTGTGTAACCGATTACACTGGTGTGATCGCCCTCACTTTTTTCCGTCGGCAGGTTTCATAACATTGATAAAAACAATGATAGATAAACTTCGGAGGCATTATGCCTGGTAATACTCATAAGAGCAGAACGTCGAACAAGATGATGACCATGTTTGTCTGCTTCTTAGCGGCTCTGGCCGGCCTGCTGTTTGGTCTGGATATCGGCGTTATCGCTGGTGCCCTGCCCTTCATCGCCAAAGATTTCAACGTGACTGCACATGAGCAAGAGTGGATTGTTAGCTCAATGATGTTCGGTGCGGCTGTCGGTGCGATTGGTAGCGGCTGGATGTCTTCACATCTCGGCCGTAAAAAGAGCCTGATGGCGGGTGCAATTCTGTTCGTGATCGGTTCACTGTGGTCAGCCATGGCGGTTAGCCCGGATATGCTGATTGCTGCACGTGTAGTACTCGGTCTGGCTGTGGGTGTCGCGTCTTACACTGCTCCTCTGTATCTTTCTGAAATCGCACCGGAAAAGATTCGTGGTAGCATGATTTCTCTGTATCAGCTGATGATCACCATCGGTATCCTGGGCGCGTATCTGTCTGACACTGCATTTAGTGACGCAGGCGCATGGCGCTGGATGCTGGGTATCATCACCATTCCGGCCGTGCTGCTGCTGGTAGGCGTATTCTTCCTGCCAAACAGTCCACGCTGGCTGGCGGCGAAAGGCGATTTCCGCAGTGCAGAACGCGTGCTGGCTCGTCTGCGTGATACCAGCGAACAAGCTAAACGTGAACTGGATGAGATTCGTGAAAGCCTGAAGATCAAACAGTCTGGCTGGCAGCTGTTCCAGAGCAACAGCAACTTCCGCCGTGCGGTGTTCCTGGGCGTGCTGTTGCAGGTGATGCAGCAGTTCACCGGTATGAACGTCATCATGTATTACGCGCCAAAAATCTTTGAGATTGCGGGCTTCGCCAATACCACTCAGCAGATGTGGGGCACGGTCATTGTCGGTCTGGTCAACGTACTGGCGACCTTTATTGCGATTGGCCTGGTGGATCGCTGGGGCCGTAAACCGACGCTGGTGCTGGGCTTCATCGTGATGGCTGCCGGTATGGGTATCCTCGGTACCATGCTGCACATCGGCATTAACTCCGCTTCCGCACAATACTTTGCTGTCGCCATGCTGCTGATGTTCATCGTTGGTTTTGCGATGTCTGCCGGTCCGTTGATCTGGGTACTGTGTTCAGAAATTCAGCCGCTGAAAGGCCGCGATTTTGGTATCACCGTGTCGACCGCAACCAACTGGATTGCCAACATGATCGTCGGTGCCACCTTCCTGACCATGCTGAACACGCTGGGCAACGCGCCGACTTTCTGGGTATACGCAGGTCTGAATGTGTTCTTTATCCTGCTGACCGTGGCGCTGATTCCAGAGACCAAAAACGTCTCGCTGGAACACATCGAGCGCAACCTGATGCAAGGCAAAAAACTGCGCGATATCGGACAGCAATAAGGTCGATAAGCGATACGAAGGGCTGCCGATTGGCGGCCCTTTTTTTGTGTGTTTCGTCAGGTGCGCATTTGTGCGTACCAGGTTATCCTGCCCGGCATGAAAACACCTCGCCTTCCCATTGCCCTGCAACAAGCCGTGATGCGCTCGTTGCGTCACCATTTGCAGCTCGCCAATGAAAAGCTGGAGCGTCACTATGACGAGCCGAAGCTGGTGTATCAGCAGCGCGGCACCGCTGCCGGTACCGCCTGGCTGGAGAAATGGGAGATTCGCATCAACCCGGTGCTATTGCTGGAGAATCAGCAGGCCTTTGTGGACGAGGTGGTGCCGCACGAACTGGCGCACCTGCTGGTATGGAAAACCTTTGGCCGCGTGCCGCCGCACGGCAAAGAGTGGAAGTGGATGATGGAGAGCGTGCTCGGCGTTCCCGCGCGTCGCACCCATCAGTTCGAAATCGCTTCGGTGCGCAGCAATACCTTCCCCTATCGCTGCCGCTGTCAGCAACATCAGCTCACCGTGCGCCGCCACAATCGCGTACTACGCGGCGAGAGTGAATACCGCTGCGTACATTGCGGTACATTGCTGCAACCCGGTGAATTTTCAGCAGCTTAGTCCGTTTATCTGATTTCCCACCCTGCGCCATTCTGTTACCCTGCCGCCTTTTTACGCATCAGGTAATTTTTGGAATATGTCTCGCAAAACGCTGTTGTTACTCTCCTCATTAGTTGCCCCCATTAGCGCCTTCAGCCTCAGCGTCACCCACTACAATCAAAACAACTTCCAGCAGGCCAAAGTGGTCGCCGCGCAGATCAATGCCGATGCCCCGGCAGAATTTTACTGCGGCTGTAAAATCAGCTGGCACGGCAAAAAAGGCGTCCCTGACCTCAGCAGCTGTGGCTACAGCGTGCGTAAAAATGCCAATCGCGCAGAGCGTATTGAGTGGGAACATGTGATGCCCGCATGGGAGTTCGGCCATCAGCGCCAGTGCTGGCAAAATGGCGGACGCAAAAATTGCAGTAAAGATGCCGATTACCGCCGCATTGAAAGCGACCTGCACAATCTGCAACCGGCGATTGGTGAAGTGAATGGCGATCGCAATAACTTCCAGTACAGCCAGTGGAACGGCGGCGACGCGCAATATGGTCAGTGCGCAATGAAAGTCGATTTTAAGCAGAAGCTGGCGCAGCCACCCGAGCGTGCACGCGGTGCCATCGCCCGCACTTACTTCTACATGCGTGACCAGTATCAGTTGCGTCTGTCACGCCAGCAGACCCAACTGTTCACCGCCTGGAACAAGCAATATCCGGTAAGCCAATGGGAGTGTGAACGCGACAACCGCATCGCGCAGGTCCAGGGAAATCACAATCCCTATGTACAACAGGCTTGCCAGCGCTAAAAGCGCTACCCTACACTAGCTTTTTTCCGATTGGGCCGTGTCCGAAGACACGGCATAACGCTGGCAGGAACCGCATGCGCATACCTCGCATTTATCATCCCGAACCTCTTGAAGTTAACAGTGAAGTCTTCCTCGACGAAGATGCCGCTAACCACGTCGGGCGCGTGCTGCGCATGACCGCCGGTCAACAAATTGAGCTGTTTGATGGCAGTAATCTGACTTTTAACGCCGAAATCACCCAGGCTGATAAAAAGCGTGTAAAAGTAAGGGTCCTTGCCAGTCAGCCTGATGACCGTGAATCTCCGCTCCATCTCCATCTTGGGCAGGTGATGTCGCGCGGCGAAAAGATGGAATTCACCATCCAGAAATCGATCGAACTCGGCGTGAACGTAATTACACCCTTGTTTTCGGAGCGCTGCGGCGTAAAGCTGGATGCTGAACGACTGGCGAAGAAGATTCAGCAATGGCAAAAAATTGCGATTGCCGCCTGTGAACAGTGCGGCCGTAATCGTGTGCCGGAAATCCGTGAAGCGATGACGCTGGAAGCCTGGTGTGCCGAGCAGGAAAGCGGTTTAAAGCTCAATCTGCATCCGCGTGCCAGCCACAGTATTAACACTCTGCCGCAGCCGGTTGAACGTGTACGCCTGCTGATTGGTCCGGAAGGCGGCTTATCCGCAGACGAAATTGCCATGACCGCGCAGCAAGGTTTCACCGATATTTTGTTGGGCCCACGCGTGTTGCGTACAGAAACTACCGCACTGACGGCCATTACGGCACTTCAGGTGAGGTTTGGTGACCTGGGTTAAAGGATACTTTTAGGGTTTTAAAACTACGCACGTGAAAAGCCGCAGCGCTGTCACGGAACGGGGCAATAAATTCCCCCTTTGAGGAGAGAATAATGATTAAGCTTGGCATCGTTATGGACCCAATTTCGTCCATCAACATTAAAAAAGACACCAGCTTCGCCATGTTGCTGGAAGCACAGCGCCGTGGTTACGAAATTCATTACATGGAGATGGGCGATCTCTCACTGCGCGGTGGCGTGACCTACGCCCGCACGCGCCTGCTGAGCGTGGAGCAGAACTACGACAAATGGTACGAGTTCGGCAGTGAGCAGGTAATCCCGCTGGCCGATCTCAACGTGGTGCTGATGCGTAAAGATCCGCCGTTCGATACCGAATTCATCTATGCCACCTACCTGCTGGAGCGCGCGGAAGAGCAAGGCACGCTGATCGTCAACAAACCGCAGAGCCTGCGCGACTGCAACGAGAAACTGTACACCGCGTGGTTCGCCGACCTGACGCCAGACACGCTGGTGACCCGCAATAAAGAGCAGCTGCGTGCCTTCTGGCAGGAGCACGGTGATGTGATCCTTAAGCCGCTGGACGGCATGGGCGGCGCCTCCATCTTCCGCGTGAAGCAGGACGACCCGAACTTTGGTGTCATCACCGAAACCCTGACCAATCACGGCCAGAACTTCTGCATGGCGCAAAACTACCTGCCGGCGATCAAAGAGGGCGATAAGCGCGTGCTGGTGGTGGATGGCGAGCCGGTGCCTTACTGCCTGGCGCGTATCCCACAGGGTGGCGAAACCCGTGGTAACCTTGCAGCTGGTGGCCGCGGTGAAGCACGCCCGTTGAGTGACAGCGATTGGGAAATCGCCCGTCGCGTGGGTCCAACGCTGAAAGCTAAAGGGCTGATTTTTGTCGGTCTGGACATCATTGGTGATAAACTCACCGAAGTTAACGTAACCAGCCCAACCTGCGTGCGTGAAATCGAGGCTGCATTCCCGATCTCGATCACCGGCATGCTGATGGATGCCATTGAGAAACGCCTGGGCTGATGTCAACGGCGTGTAAGCGCCGTGAGAACCCAAAACCGACGTGGCTGCGGCCGCGCCGGTTATTTTTGGTATACGAGTGAGAATGAATTTACAGCACCATTTTTTGATTGCGATGCCGTCGCTGCAGGACCCGCTGTTCAAACGCTCGGTGGTGTATATCTGCGAGCACAATGAAGATGGCGCCATGGGCTTGATCGTGAATAAGCCGATGGAAAACCTGACGGTCGAAGGCATTCTGAAGAAACTTAAAATCAGCCCATCAGAGCGTGATCCTGCCATTAAGCTGGATAAGCCGGTGTTCGCTGGCGGCCCGCTGGCGGAAGATCGCGGCTTTATCCTGCACTCTGCCCAGAAAATTTACTCTTCCAGCATCCGTATCTCTGATAACACCGTGATCACCACTTCACGGGATGTGCTGGAAGCGATCGGCACCTCAGAACAGCCCGATAACGTGCTGGTGGCTTTAGGTTATTGCGCCTGGGAAAAAGATCAGCTGGAGAACGAACTGCTGGAAAATGCCTGGCTGACCACACCCGCGAACAGCAATATTCTGTTCCAGACGCCAATCGCCGAGCGCTGGCGCGAAGCCGCACGCAGCATGGGCATTGATATTCATAATATGACCAGCGATGCAGGGCACGCCTGATGGCCAGTGAAACCTTGCTTGGCTTCGATTTCGGCACCAAAAGCATTGGTGTGGCGGTCGGTCAACAGTTGACCGGCACCGCTCGCGCTCTGACCGCGCTTAAAGCGCAAGATGGCACGCCAGACTGGAAGCTGATCGAGAAGCTGCTGAAAGAGTGGCAGCCTGATTACGTGGTGGTGGGCTTGCCGTTGAACATGGACGGCACCGAGCAGCCGTTAACCGATCGCGCCCGTAAGTTCGCCAATCGCATTCATGGCCGATTCGGCGTGCGCGTTGAGCTGCAGGACGAGCGGTTAAGCACCGTGGAAGCGCGCGCCGACCTGTTCGAACGCGGTGGCTTCCGTGCATTGCAAAAAGGTCAGGTCGATTCGCAATCGGCGGTGATCATTCTGGAAGATTGGTTCGATACGCACTGATTGAAATCCAGGTGCGCGTGAATGCGCACCTGACAAATTGCGGCAACAGCTTGCTTGTTATTCGCTCGGCTATAGTGCTCCCGCCATTTACGGCAACCTGCAAACACGCCAATCAATTCTGCCACTTGTATTGACTCACAGGCGCGCAAATTATGCCCCGCCCTTTTGTAACGACTCGCAGGCATTAAAATCATCCCCGCCTCCTTGTATCAACTCGCAGGCACTCAAATCATGCCCACTCCCTTGTATCGACTTGCAAGCATTCAAATCATGCCCCGCCCTTTAATAGCAACTCGCAGGCACGCAAATCATGCCCGCCCTTCTGAATCGACTCGCAAATTCTCAAATCAATCCCGCCTGTTGTCGCGCCTGTTCGCTCTGCGCGAACGTCTGCATCCCTGACTGCGCGCCGGTTTGCAGCACGCCAGGCAGTTGATGCATCTTGCCCTCACGGATTAAATTGGTCACCGCAGGCGTGGCCACCAACACCTCGAACAAGCCAATTCGCCCGCCGTTTTTTGCCGGCACCAAACGCTGCGCCAGCACCGCTTTCAAACTGCCCGCCAACTGGGTGCGCACCAGGTTTTTTTCCTCAGCAGGAAACACATCCACCAGCCGATCCACCGCTTGCGTGGCACCTCGCGTGTGCAACGTTGCCAGTACAAGATGCCCGGTCTCTGCCGCCGTCAGCGCCAGCCGAATGGTCTCGCTGTCACGTAGCTCACCCAACAGAATCACATCCGGGTCTTCGCGCAGCGCCGCTTTCAATCCTTGCTGGAATGACACCGTGTGTGCGCCCACTTCCCGCTGCTGTATCAACGAGCGCTGGCTGTGATGCAAAAATTCAATCGGATCTTCCAGCGTAATAATGTGGCGTGCCTGTTCGCGATTGAGGCTGTCCACCATCGCTGCCAGCGTGGTGGATTTACCGCTGCCGGTGGCACCCGTAATTAAGATCAGCCCCTCCTCCAACTGCAACAACTGCTGTACTACGTCGGGCAGCTGTAATTGGTTGATATCGGGTGCCTGGCTGGCAATCAAGCGCAACGCCAGCGATAAACCGTGGCGCTGCATAAACAGGTTGGCACGCAAACGCACGCCGCTTTTCAGGTGATGGCAAAATCAACGTGCCCGCTCGCTTCCAGCTCATCATGCTGTACGCCGCTGAGCCACTGTTGCAAAAAGGTTTCCAGCCAGTCGCCATCCAGTGCGGTTTGTTGTGGGATCGGCTCCAGCCCCCCCTGCCGTCGCCAGTGCGGTAAATGTCCGCTGCAAAGGTGCAGATCGGCGGCGTTATGCTTTACACTAAGGGCCACAACTTCATCCAAATCCATTTAACTTCTCCTGACTATGACTTCCATTGAGCACAACCTACAGCAAGTGCGTGAGCGTATCGCCACTGCCGCTGCACGCTGCGGCCGCGCGCCAGAAGAAATTACCCTGCTTGCAGTGAGCAAAACCAAACCTGCGAGCGCAGTCGCAGAAGCGATTGCTGCGGGTCAGCGGGCATTCGGTGAAAATTACGTACAGGAAGGGGTTGAAAAGGTGGCTGAGCTGGCCGCACATCCTGATCTGCAGTGGCACTTTATCGGGCCGCTGCAATCCAATAAAAGCCGCCTGGTGGCGGAGAATTTTGCCTGGTGTCACACCGTCGATCGTGAACGCATTGCACAACGCCTCAACGATCAGCGTCCGGCAGCGTTGCCACCGCTTAACGTGTTAATTCAGGTAAATATCAGTGACGAGAACAGCAAATCTGGCATCATGCTGGAGGCGATTCCGGCGCTGGCGGCGCATATAGCCGCATTGCCACGTCTGCGTTTGCGCGGATTGATGGCGATCCCGGCGCCGGAGTCAGATTACGATCGACAGTTCGCGGTATGTCAGCAGATGGCTGACGCGTTTAACGCTCTAAAACAGGATTACCCTGACGTCGATACGCTTTCTCTGGGAATGAGCGACGACATGGATGCGGCAATCGCCGCAGGCAGCACCATGGTGCGCATTGGCACCGCCGTATTTGGCGCGCGGGATTATGCGCGACCTTCACAACAATAATTGAGGAACCTCATGTTAACAATGACGTTTTTAGTCAAAACGCTGATCGACCTGTACGTGATGGTATTGCTGCTGCGCATCTGGATGCAGTGGTCACGCTGTGATTTCTACAACCCGCTGTCACAGTTTGTGGTGAAGATTACACAGCCGATTATCAAGCCGCTGCGCCGCGTGCTGCCAGCGATAGGCCCGATTGACACAGCCTCTCTGGTGCTGGCCTTTGTGCTGACCACCCTGAAATATCCGGTGCTACTGTTAATTCAGGTTGGCGTGTTCTCAGTGGATCCCACCAATCTGTTAGTCGGCCTGTTGTCACTGGTGAAATCCGCCGGTTATCTGGTGTTCTGGGTGATTATCATTCGTTCACTGATGAGCTGGATCAGCCAGGGACGTGGCCCGATTGATTACGTGTTGATTCAGCTGACTGAACCGCTGATGGCACCGATTCGCCGTATTCTGCCTGCGATGGGCGGTATCGATTTCTCTGCCATGATTGTGATTCTGGTGCTGTACGCGCTGAATTTCCTCGGCATGGACCTGTTCCCGGGTCTCTGGTATTTGCTGTAATTCGTTAATCTGGAACTGTTATGCAAAAAGTCGTACTCGCCACCGGTAATCCGGGCAAAGTTCGTGAACTGGCCGATCTGTTAGCGGCCTTCGGCCTCGATATCGTGGCGCAAACCGAGCTGGGCGTTGAGTCAGCGGAAGAAACCGGTCTGACCTTTATTGAAAATGCCATTCTTAAGGCCCGTCATGCGGCGCAGATCACCGGCTTGCCAGCGATTGCCGATGACTCTGGTCTGGCGGTGGATGCGCTCGACGGCGCGCCAGGCATCTACTCTGCGCGCTATGCCGGTGAAGACGCCAGCGATCAGCAAAATCTCGATAAGCTGCTGGTGGCGCTGGAAAACGTGCCGGAGGGCGAGCGTCAGGCGCAGTTCCATTGCGTGCTGGTTTATGTGCGTCATGCTGAAGATCCGACACCGCTGGTGTTCCACGGCAGCTGGGCGGGTGAAATCACCCGTGCAGCCGCAGGTGAAGGCGGCTTTGGTTACGACCCGATTTTCTATGTTCCTGAACTGGGCAAAACCGCAGCAGAGCTGAGTAAAGATGAAAAGCGTGCTGTTTCCCACCGTGGCAAAGCATTGACGCTGTTACTGGATGCGATGCGCAATGCCTGAGTTACCTCCGTTAAGCCTGTACATCCACATTCCGTGGTGTGTGCAGAAGTGTCCGTACTGTGATTTCAACTCTCACGCGTTAAAAGGCGAGGTGCCGCACATCGAGTATGTGCAGCATCTGCTCAGCGACCTTGAACAGGATCTACCGCTTACCGCTGGCCGCGAAGTGCGCACCATCTTCATTGGCGGCGGCACACCGAGTCTGCTCAGCAGCAATGCCATGCAAATGTTGATGGATGGCGTGCGTGCGCGCCTGCCGCTGGCGGCCGATGCAGAGGTCACCATGGAAGCCAATCCGGGCACCGTGGAAGCGGATCGCTTCAGCGGCTACCAGAAAGCCGGTATTAACCGTATTTCGATTGGCGTGCAGAGTTTTAGCCCGCAGAAGCTGGAGCGCTTAGGACGCATTCACGGCCCTGATGAAGCGGTACGTGCCGCCCATCTCGCGGCCGGTCTTGGTCTGCGCAGCTTCAATCTCGATCTGATGCACGGCTTGCCCGATCAGTCACTGGAAGAGGCACTGGACGATTTGCGTCAGGCGATTGCGCTGAATCCGCCGCACCTGTCGTGGTATCAGCTGACCATCGAGCCGAACACGATGTTCAGCTCGCGTCCGCCGGTGTTGCCGGATGACGATGCGCTGTGGGACATCTACGAACAAGGCCATGAGTTGCTGAGTGCCGCTGGTTATCAGCAGTACGAGACTTCAGCCTATGCCAAGCCGGGTTATCGCTGCGAGCACAACCTCAACTACTGGCGCTTCGGTGATTACCTCGGTATCGGCTGTGGTGCGCACGGCAAGCTGACGCAGCCGGATGGCAGAATTGTGCGTACGGTGAAAACCCGTCATCCGCGCGGCTTTATGCAAGGTAATTACCTCGACAAGCAGCACGATGTGGAGAACGAAGACAAGCCGTTTGAGTTCTTTATGAACCGCTTCCGTCTGCTGGAAGCCGCACCGCGTGCAGATTTCAGCCGCTATACCGGGCTGGATGAGCAAGTGATCCGCGCGCAGATGGATGAAGCGATCAAGGCGGGTTACGTGGTGGAAACCGCAGAGCAGTGGCAGATAACCGAAAAAGGGAAGTTGTTCCTGAATTCGCTGCTTGAACTGTTTATGTAGTTCAAACAGTCATATAACCCAGCGGCACGTTACTTCGTCCCGCTGGTTTTTTTAACCTTTAACGCCCTGCACTAACGCTTTGCGCTGCCCTTCCAGATCCGTCACGCGATTACACACCTCATGACCGAAGTTCTGAAAGTCCTGTTCCTGCTTATTCCATTCCGCCTGAACCGCCTGCTGCAGACCGCCGAGGTTGCCCATGATCGCCTGCAGTGGATTACTGCCGCTGGCGGCCTGGCTGCTGCCCATCTCGTTCAGACTATCCTGCATAATGCCGCCCAGCGTGCTCTGCACCAGTTTTTCGCCTTCGGCACGCACCTGGTCAATCGCCTGGTGGTGGAAGATCAAACCATCCGGACGATGCTCAATGATACGGTTCATCTGCTGCTTCAGCTGTCCATCCAGCCTGGTCAGGCGGTTGCGCACGTTGCTGTTGGCACCGAGCTTTTCCACAATCACTTTATCCAGCGCCACACGGCTGCGTTCCAGACGCGTCGAGGCCCCGTTATCTACCCACGGCAAATCCCGACGTAACGCATTCTGATAGTCGATGGCTTTCTGTCGCGTGGCGTTATCCACGTTGGCTTTCTGCCCGTTAAAGGTCACATCGCCCTGCGGTGAGATTTCAAGATTACCGTTGGTGCCGACCACCTGCACGCTCTGCGGTTTGATGATCACATCATCCTGAGGATTAACGCTGCACTGATAATCAGCCTGCGCCTGTGTCGCTGCGGCCAGCAGCAGTGCGGTAAGAAGCGCCTTACGAACCATGAAATCTCCCTAAAATGAAAAGCCGCCCACGCCTTTGCAGTTAGTACAAGTCAGGCGTAAGCGGCGCAGCGAATTTGGTGACGGCCAACGCACAGCAACCGGAGCGTACTAAAGTACGTGAGGATGACTCGCGTTGCTCGCCCCTTTCGGGGCCGCCCTTTGGGCGTTCAAGTCGCTAATGCAACTTGTGCGAGCACTGGCCGGCGCCAAAAGCGCAAGTGAGCTAGCCTGAAGCGATATCTCAGGCCAGTAAAGTACTTAGTCCCACCAGACGTCAAAGAGTTCAGTTACCTGAACATCCGACAGCTCGCGTTTCTCCAGCCATTTGCGCACCAGCTCACGGTGCTCATCGGTGCACTTACCGGTTTCCTGCAGGCAAACCAGACCTTCCCACACCAGATAACCGCTGCCGTCATACGCCAGGCCATTGGGATCGATCACTTCAGTAATAAACTGATCCAGCGTGGCATCAATCTGCTCCTCGGTGGTGCCTTCGGCAAAACGCCAGGCCACAGAGAAACCTAACTCCTGAAACTCATCGATATGCAGTTTTTTACGTAAACGACGGCTACGCTGTACGGCCATTATTTAATCCTCTCAAACATCAGATCCCAAACGCCATGGCCCAGTCGCTGCCCGCGCTGCTCAAATTTCGTTAACGGACGCGTTTCCGGACGCGGCACGTAATCGTTAGCTTCTGACAGGTTTTTATACCCATCCACGCTGTTCATGATTTCCAGCATGTGTGTCGCGTAATCTTCCCAGTCAGTGGCCATATGGAACACGCCGCCCAGTTTCAGCTTACGCATCACCAGCTCGGCAAAAGGTACCTGCACAATGCGACGTTTATTGTGGCGCGCTTTATGCCATGGATCCGGGAAGAACAGCTGAACCATGCGCAGTGAGTTATCCGGAATCATCTGCTGCAACACTTCTACTGCGTCGTGACACATCACACGCAGGTTTTCCACGCCTGCCTCTTTGGCAGAAGCCAGACAGGCTCCCACGCCCGGCGCATGCACTTCAAGACCGAGGAAGTTCTGGTGAGAATTATTTTGCGCCATGGTCACCAGTGAGGCGCCCATGCCAAAACCGATTTCCAGCACCACTGGCGCTTCACGGCCAAACAGTGCTGCCAAATCCAGCGGCTCCTGCTGGAACTCGACGCCCATCTCCGGCCAGTAATTATCGAGCGCGAGCTGCTGTCCTTTCGTTAAGCGCCCCTGGCGGCGCACAAAACTGCGGATACGGCGTAATGGCCGCCCGTTCTCATCAAATTCCGGGGTGATGACGTCATTAATCATGTTGAAGCCTGCTGGTTAGCCTTTTCTGGGAAACGGGCATTATGCAAAGTTAGATAGCAGAAGCAAGCCTTTGCAATCTTCCGGTTTACACCCCGATGTCTCTGTGCTGGAATTCCTGCCTGATTGTAGAGCAAACACGGAATATTTCCTCAAATGATGCAAGCGCCGCAGTTCGCGCAACAGGTGCTGGAGTGGTATCAGCGCTTCGGCCGCAAAACCCTGCCGTGGCAGCAGGAGAAGACACCTTATAAAGTGTGGCTCTCCGAAGTGATGCTGCAGCAGACGCAAGTTGCCACCGTTATCCCTTACTTTGATCGCTTTATGGCGCGCTTCCCGACGATTGCCGATCTGGCCGCTGCACCGCTGGACGAAGTACTGCATCTGTGGACCGGACTCGGCTACTACGCCCGTGCGCGCAACCTGCATAAAGCGGCGAAGCAGGTGGTGGATAAGCACGGTGGCGAGTTCCCGCGCAATTTCGATGATGTGGCCGCGCTGCCCGGCGTTGGACGCTCCACCGCGGGTGCAGTGCTGTCCTTATCGCTAGGCCTGCATTTCCCGATTCTGGATGGCAACGTCAAGCGCGTGCTGGCCCGGTGTTATGCAGTTGGCGGTTGGCCGGGCAAAAAAGACGTTGAGAAACGTTTATGGCAGATTAGCGAAGAAGTAACACCTGCCGAAGGCGTAAGCCAGTTTAATCAGGCGATGATGGACCTCGGTGCGTTAGTGTGTACTCGCTCACGTCCTAAGTGTGAAATTTGCCCGGTCAGCAACGGTTGTGTAGCGTATGCCAACAATAGTTGGGCCGAATATCCGGGTAAGAAACCCAAAGTGACGATTCCAGAGCGCACCGGCTGGTTCCTGATGATTCAGCACGGCGACGACGTATTCCTGGAGCAACGTCCGCCGGTGGGATTATGGGGCGGTTTGTTCTGCTTCCCACAGTTCACCAGTGAGCAAGCGCTAACTGACTGGCTGGCCGAACGCGGCATTCACGCCAAACCACAGCAGCTGACGGCTTTTCGTCATACCTTTAGTCATTTCCACTTAGACATTGTGCCTATGTGGCTGGCGTGGCCTTCTGCCGGGTCGCTGATGGATGAAGCGAGCGGTCTCTGGTATAACTTAGCGCAACCACCGTCAGTGGGTTTGGCAGCGCCCGTAGAGCGTTTACTGCACGAATTGCTCCATCCCCAGCAGCTGGCACTGCACCCGCGCGTGATCCAAGAGGAAGAGTAATGAGCCGCACCATTTTTTGTACGTTTCTGCAACGCGACGCTGAAGGGCAGGATTTCCAGCTCTATCCAGGCGAGATCGGTAAGCGCATCTACAATGAGATTTCCAAAGAAGCCTGGCAGCAGTGGATGTCCAAGCAGACCATGTTGATCAACGAGAAAAAGCTCAACATGATGAACCCGGAAGATCGCAAAGTGCTGGAAAAGGAGATGATCAATTTCCTGTTCGAAGGCAAAGATGTGCACATCGAAGGTTTCACCCCGCCAGAAAAATAATCGTTCAGGGCCTCCCTTTGAGGCCCTCTTTTTGAATCAGGCACGCATTTACAATGAATAAAAAACTGATAGCGCTGTTAGTGATTGCTCCACTTTTGGTTTCTTGCTCCGGACAAAAAAAATCGCAGTATCACGAAGAGTGGGTTAAGGACACCAACGGTTTCGACATCCTGATGGGGCAGTTCGCCGCCAACATTGAAAATATTTGGGGTATCAATGAGGTTCTGATCGCCGGACCGAAGGATTACGTCAAATATAGCGACAGCTATTACACCCGCAGTCACATCAACTTCGACAGCGGTAGCATCACCATTGAGACCATTGCTGGCACCGATCCGATGGCCAGCCTGCGCCAGGCGATCATCACCACGCTGTTGATTGGTGACGATCCGGGTAATGTCGATCTCTACTCCGATGCCAATGATATTCAGATCAGTAAAGAGCCGCTGCTTTACGGCCAGGTGCTGGATAACACCGGTCAGCCGATTCGCTGGCAGGGACGCGCGGCCAATTTCGCCGATTATCTGATTCAGAACAAACTACAAAAACGCACTTCTGGCCTGCATGTCATCTGGTCGGTCACCATTCCGATGGTGCCAAACCACCTCGACAAACGTGCGCACAAATATCTGCCGCTAGTGCGTAAAGCCGCTGAAGAGTACGGCGTAGATGCATCCCTGATTCTGGCAATTATGCAGACCGAATCGAGCTTCAACCCCTATGCGGTCAGCAACTCCGATGCGCTGGGCTTGATGCAGGTGGTTCAGCATACCGCTGGCGTGGATGTATTCCGCATGAAAGGCAAATGGGGCAAACCAAGCCGTAGCTATCTGCTCGATCCTGCCAATAACATCGATGCGGGTACCGCCTATCTGTCGCTGTTGCAGAAGAGTTATTTAGGCGGAATTCAGGATCCAGTGTCACGCCGTTACGCGGTGATTACTGCTTATAATGGCGGCGCGGGCAGCGTACTGCGCGTGTTCTCCAGCGATAAAGATCGCGCCTTCGCGAAGATTAACGACATGTCGCCGAATGAAGTTTATCAGACGCTGACCACCAGCCATCCATCTGGCGAGTCACGCCGTTATCTGTATAAAGTGAATCAGGCACAGCGTAGTTATCATCGGTATTAATCATCAACTGATGAGTTAATGCATTAGTTATTTTAGGGGCAGACAGAGAGAAAAAGATTGACTCTGACTGCCTCTTTTTTCATTACCCTCGCAGGGATATATCCCGTCGATAAATTTCGCCTGACCTCACAAAAATAAGAAATCGATATGGTGAAACTTCGCCCATCGCAGCGACTTGTTTTTACTAGCACACGCACGACCTGCCGAACATATATATTCTATATTCTTTCGTTTTCTTCCCATCTTACATTCCCGCCCTGATTGACCCTTTTTTCAATAAGGTGCAATGATTATTTCACGTCTCCACAGATAAATTAACAACGTCCCACATCGCTCTATAAATAATTTCTTGCATTGATTTAAATAATTAAAATATCGATGAAGATCACACTTCATCGCGGAAAATAACATCGTATCGGGCATATCAACATTATTTCATCAACACGGATGCTTGCATCCCGTGGGATATCCAATGTCATGCCTGAATTGCTAAGAGGAAATGTATGAGCCATTCACCCGCAAAACAGGATTCGTTAGGCGACGGCCTTTCAGATCGACAGGTTGGTATGATCTCCATCGCAGGCATTATTGGTGCCGGGTTATTTGTCGGCTCCGCGAATGCCATCGCCACGGCGGGCCCGGCCGTATTGCTCTCCTACGCGATGACCGGCGTGCTGGTGCTTCTGGTAATGCGCATGCTGGGTGAAATGGCCGTGCTGCAACCCGATTCGGGGTCCTTTTCCACCTACGCGGCGAAAGCCATTGGTCTGTGGGCCGGTTTCACTATCGGCTGGTTATACTGGTGGTTTTGGGTATTACTGATTCCGGTTGAAGCGATTGCCGGTGCCGATATTCTGCATGCTTATTTCCCTTCCATTGCCTCGTGGCAATTTACCACCGCGGTTATCCTGCTGCTCACTGTCACTAACCTTTTTAGCGTTAAAAACTTTGGCGCCTTTGAGTTCTGGTTCGCCATCATCAAAGTGGTAGCGATTATTGGATTTATTGGCATCGGCATTGTGGCGATTTCCGGATACTGGCCGCTGGCAAATGTCAGTGGTGTGGCACATTTATATAACAGTATTGGCTTTATGCCGCACGGTTTTGGCGCAGTATTAACCGGTATCTTGCTGACCATCTTTTCATTCTTTGGCGCGGAAGTGGTCACTATTGCCGCCGTGGAATCTAAAGACCCTGGTAAAAAAATCAGCCGTGCGATTAATCTGGTGGTTTACCGCATCGCATTATTTTATTTGCTGTCTATTTTCCTCGTGGTGTCGCTGGTGGCATGGAATGATCCGCAGCTGTTAGCCCAGGGAACATTCCTGTATGTGTTGTCCACAATGAATTTCCCCGGTGCCAAACTGGTGGTGGATTTGGTGGTGCTGATTGCCGTGTGCAGCTGCATGAATTCCGGGTTATATACCGCTTCACGCATGCTCTATTCTCTGGGTAAACGCGGTAATGCCCCGTCCTCTTGTGCCACGGTATCCAACGGTGGCGTGCCACGTGTGGCGGTATTGGGTTCCACGCTGGCGGGCTTTGTCGCCTGTATTGCCAACTACGCTTTTCCGGGCGAGGTGTTTGCCTTTCTGATCTCCACCACTGGCGCGATTGCGCTGATTGTCTATCTGGTGATTGCCGTTTCACAGCTGAGAATGCGTACGGCGATGGAAAAACAGGGCATCACGCCTGATTTTAAAATGTGGTTGTTCCCGTGGCTGACCTGGCTGAGCATTTTGATGATTGTCAGTGTGCTGGGCTATATGTTCTATCTGCCGCAGTATCGCTACGAGAGCTTAATGACGCTGATGGTGACGTTTATGGTGCTGTGCGTCGGTATTTACATCACCGGTAAACGCCGTAAGCAGGCGACATACCGCACAGGAAGGCTGGCTAAAGAGAAAATTCAGGTGGTTCGACACTAACAGGATGCTGACGGCGTGTGGTGATTGCACCGCACGCCGTCAGGCAGGTTAGCGCACCATCATATTTGCCACTAAGTGTTTACGTCCGCTGTCATCTTCCTCGGTGTAAACCCCTTGCAGCTCCGGTGAGAAGCCCGGCAACAAGTTGATACCCTCTTCCAGCGCGAGGAAGTAACGCTGCACCGCGCCACCCCACACTTCGCCTGGCACCACGCACAGCACGCCTGGTGGATAAGGCAATGCGCCTTCGGCAGCAATGCGCCCTTCAGCTTGCGCAATTGCCACCAGTTCCACCTCACCACGGATGTAAGCCTGATGCGCATCCTGTGGATTCACTTCGACTTTCGGGAAGCAGGCCTGGCGGAACATCGCTTTCTGCAGATCTTTCACATCGTAGCTGACGTAGAGATCGTGCATCTCCTGACACAGGCGGCGCAGCGTGTAGCCTTTATAGCGCTCCATGTTTTTGCGATAAATGCTCGGCAGCACTTCAGCCAGCAGCGCATCCTCTTTCACATGGTGTTCAAACTGCTCCAGCATCGCCACCAGATGCGCCATCTTCTCCGGATTCTCCGCTGGCGTCAGCAGGAACAGGATGGAGTTGAGATCGCACTTCTCCGGCACAATGCCGTTCTCGCGCAGGTAGTTCGCCAGAATAGTCGCCGGAATACCGAAGCTGGTGTATTCACCGCTGGCGGCATCAATGCCTGGCGTGGTCAGCAGCAGCTTGCAGGGATCGACCAGATACTGCTCGCTGGCGTAACCCTCAAAGCCGTGCCATTTCTCGCCTGGCGCCAGGCTGAAGTAAGCCGGATCGGCGGCGATAACCTCGGTTTCCGCCGACTGCCACAGCTTGCCGTGCACTTTCTCCGGCAGGAACGGCTGAATCATCTCGCAGCGTTCCAGAATCGCTTTACGTGCATCAATGCCGATGGTGACGCATTCGTGCCACATGCTGCGCCCGGCTTCACCTTTGTGCATGCGCGCATTGATATCCAGCGCGGCAAACAGCGGATAGAACGGGCTGGTTGAGGCGTGCAGCATAAAGGCGTTGTTGAGACGCTTATGTGGACAGAAGCGCTTCTGACCACGGATGTGGTTGTCTTTCTTGTGAATCTGCGAGGTCTGCGAGAAGCCCGCCAGCTGTTTGTGCACCGACTGGGTGACAAAAATGCCGGGATCGTTCTCGTTCAGCTCCAGCGTCAGCGGCGAGCAGCCTTCCATTAACGGGATAAATTGCTCGTAGCCCAGCCACGCCGAATCAAACAGGATGTAGTCGCACAGATGGCCGATGCGATCCACCACCTGGCGAGCGTTGTAGACGGTGCCATCGTAGGTGCCGAGCTGGATAATTGCCAGGCGGAACGGGCGCTGATCTTTGGCGCGATGTGGCGCGACTTTCTGCACCTGTTCGCGCAGGTAGGCTTCATCAAAGCAGTGCGCATCAATGCCGCCGATAAAGCCGAACGGATTACGTGCCGCTTCCAGATACACCGGCGTAGCGCCCGCCTGAATCAGCGCACCGTGATGGTTGGATTTATGGTTGTTGCGGTCAAACAGTACCAGATCGCCGCGCGTCAGCATGGCGTTGGTCACCACTTTGTTGGCGCTGGAGGTGCCGTTCAGCACGAAATAGGTTTTATCGGCGTTAAACACTTTCGCTGCGTACTTCTGTGCATGCTTGGCCGAACCTTCATGGATCAGCAGGTCGCCCAACTTGACGTCTGCGTTGCACATGTCGGAACGAAACACGTTCTCGCCATAGAATTCATAGAACTGACGCCCGGCCGGATGCTTACGGAAAAACGCCCCGCCCTGATGGCCCGGACAGGCAAAGGTGCTGTTCTGCATATCAACATAGCGCGTCAGGGTATCGAAGAACGGCGGCAGCAGGTCAGACTCATACGCCTGCGCGGCTTCTTCCAGCGCTTCCCACTCTTCCGGTGCACCGTTGATTTCCCCGGTCACGCCCGGCAGCTTCAGCACTTCTTCATCGAACGCGTTGGCGACAAACACCGGCAGATTAAAACCGGTCTGGCGCAACAGCGTTAACACGCCACTGCGTGTATCCGCCAATGAGACGACCACCGCCGCCACATCGGTAAAATCAGTATTGTCGAGCGTCACCACATCACGCGCGGTGTTCAGGCTCAGGCTTGGCGCTACCGCAACGCTGGCAGCGATTTTCAATGGATTCATAACACAAATCCCCGTAATGAAGGATGAGTGGGTGCCAGTGGCACAGCAATGAGGAAAATTCCCCGGCGAATAACGTCTTCGGGCGGATCAACCGCCGCAACCGATAGACATCAGTAAAGTCAGATCGCGTCTGTCTTTAGTCATGTCCAACAGCATAGCGCGTTAAGCTGGCCTCACCGCATGGTGAGGGAGAATTGCGAACAACAGATGACGGAGGGCCGCTTATCGTAAAGCGAACGGAGACAAGTGCAAAAGCGCATTGTACCGAGCATGGCGGCGTCCTCAGGGTGGATGGAATCAGTGGAAAACTGCGGCGCAATGATGGCATCTTTTTTTTACTGGAACAACCCGTTGCAACGAGATTGATACGCATAAGCAACATTCAGCAACAATCTGATTAATAAGTGAATATCAAATAATCGAGTGATAAAAACGCTTAAATATCTTTATGTTATGCGAATTTATGCAAGGTGTGTCCGCCTTCATGTTGCTCCCTGTTTCCAGAGGAGTAATATGGCCCGCACTTTCCTCAATCAGCCGGAGGCTGCATGTTTAAGGCATTAGTCATTGAAAATGATGAGCAGGGATACCGCACTTCCCTGCAGGATCTGTCAGAACAACAGTTGCCCGATCAGGATGTCTCCCTCGAAGTTAGCTACTCCACCCTCAACTACAAAGACGCGCTCGCCATCTGCAATAAAGGGCCGATTGTGCGTCAGTTCCCGATGGTGCCGGGTATCGATTTTGTCGGTCGGGTGATCAGCAGCCGCCATCCAGAGTGGCAGCAGGACGATGTGGCACTGCTCACCGGTTGGGGTGTGGGTGAAAAGCATTGGGGCGGACTGGCGCAGAAGGCCAGCGTTTCTGGTGACTGGCTGGTGAAAGTGCCTGCGGCTTTAAGCCCGTTGCAGACCATGGCGATTGGCACCGCCGGCTTCACCGCGATGCTGTGCGTTCTGGCTCTGGAAAAACAGGGCATCACGCCGCAGCAGGGTCCGGTGCTGGTGACGGGTGCCAGCGGCGGCGTCGGCAGTTTCAGCGTCAGTTTGCTGGCCCGTTTAGGCTATGACGTGGTGGCCTCCAGCGGACGCGCCAGCGACAGCGATTACCTGATCAACACCCTCGGCGCCTCATCGATTATCGATCGCGCTGAACTGAGCGCACCCGGCAAACCCCTGGCGAAAGAGCGTTGGGCCGCAGCGATTGATAGCGTCGGCAGCCATACGCTGGCCAACGTGCTGGCGGGCATCAAGCGCGATGGTGTGGTGGCAGCCTGCGGCATGGCGCAAGGTCTGGATCTCCCCACCAGCGTGGCACCGTTTATTCTGCGCGGCGTGGTGTTAGCCGGAGTGGATAGCGTGATGTGCGCTAAGCCGTTGCGTGAGCAAGCGTGGCAGCGTCTGGCGGAACTGGTGGATGGCGCACTGCTGGAGCAGTTAACCAAAGTCATTCCGCTAAGTGAAGCGCGTGAAGGTGCCGAGGCATTGCTGGCGGGCGAAGTTCGTGGACGTCTGATTGTCGATTGCCGGTAACTTTTTGGGCGCCATAAATGGCGCCCCACTTCTACGCCCGCAGCTGAATTTGCGGCCTGCCCTGCTCTTGCGGCATCACAACGTGCAGTTCCGCCTGATACCAGCGCGTCAGCGTGGTTTCCGTCATCACTTCTTGCGGTGAACCCTGCGCCACCAGCTTGCCCTGATGCAACAGCAGAATGCGATCGGACCACAGCGACGCCAGATTGAGATCGTGCAGCACAGTGCAGACGCTAAAGCGACCGTTGCGCGTCAGCTTATGCAGCAATCGCAAACTGTACTGCTGCCAATACAGGTCGAGTGCGGAAGTCGGCTCATCAAGAAACAGCCAGCCACGCGGACCATCATCATGCCATAACTGCGCCAGCACTCGCGCCAGCTGCACGCGCTGCTGTTCCCCACCGGAGAGCGAACGATAATCGCGCTTCGCCAGTTCCAGGCTGCCAGTGATGTGCATCACCTCTTCAATCACCGCTTTGGATTTGCTGGCAGGCCAGGGCGCACGGCCCATCGCCACCACCTCTTCAGCAGGCAGCGGAAAAGTCACGCTGTTTTGCTGGCGCATCACCGCACGACGTTGCGCCAGCGGTTCACGCGGCCAATCGTTTAACGGGCGATCGCCGAGCCAGCACTCCCCCGCTTCAGGCGCCAGAAACCCAGTTAACAGGCGCAACAGCGTGGACTTGCCTGCGCCGTTGGGGCCGATTAAGGAAATCATCTCACCAGGCTGCAAGGTAATAGAGACATCATCAATCAGCGCACGCGTGCCATGACTAAAGCGCAGGCCGCGAGCCTGCATTGAATCACTCATTCATCCCCCTTTTCTGACGCAGAATCAGCCAGAGAAACCATGGTCCACCGATCAGGCTGGTGATCAATCCCACCGGCATTTCCGCCGGGATCACCACCGTGCGCGCCAGCGTATCCGCCAGCAATAGCAAGATGGCTCCCGCCAGCGCCGAACCCGGCAGCATCCAGCGATGATCGCTACCAACACAGAAACGCATCACGTGCGGCACCACCAGTCCGACAAAACCGATAATCCCGCTCACCGACACCGCCGTGCCCACCAGCAGCGCACTCAGCACCAGTAACTCACGCTGGGTGCGCTTCACATCAATCCCCATGTAATGCGCGTCTTCCTCACCGAGTTGCAGCAGATTAAGACGGCGCGCACGGGTCTGGATGGCAATCAACGCAGGAAGAATCAGTACAGCACACACCGCCAGACTCGGCCATTGTGCCGCGCTCAAACTGCCCATGCCCCACAGTGCCAGCTGGCGTAACTGCTGGTCATTACTGAGCCAGGAGAGCACACCCACCGCCGCACCGCACAAGGCGTTGATGGCGATACCGATCAGCAACAAACGTGACAGATTCCCCAGCGCCAGCCGGCTGAAACTAAAGATCAGCAGCGTGACGACCAGGCTACCGATAAACGCAGCAATCGATGGCAGCCACAGCGCCAGCAAAGGCGGCAAGCTGAGCGGCACCACAATCGAAACCGCTACTGCTAGCCCCGCTCCACTGCTGATCCCAAGCAAACCCGGGTCGGCCAGCGGATTGCGAAACAAACCCTGCATCACCGCGCCCGATACAGCCAATGCCATACCGAGCAGCACCGCCAGCAATACGCGCGGCAGGCGGATGTTCAGCCAGATTTGCCACGCCATATCGCTGAGCGGCGCGTGGAACAGCGTGCGCATCGACAGCGGCATGGCACCAAAATTGGCAGCCATCAGCATGCAAATCACCATGCTGATGCCCATCAATAGCAGCCAGCGCATCACGGCGGTGTTAGTCATGTTTTACCGCTTCGGCGGCCTTACGCAGCTTCACGATGGTCTCCGGCGTATCAAGACCAAAGCCCAACATGGCCATCTCATCGACCACCAGCAAGGCGTGATGCTGGCCTGCAGGTGTTAACGCCAGACCCGGCAGCGACCAGATTTTCTCTTCGCCGCCCAGCGTGCGCAGGCCATCTTCACCCACCACCACCAGATCCGGCGCGGCAGCAACCACACCTTCCTGTGACAGCTGCTGATAATGCGGGATTGCCGCCATGGCGTTGACCAGACCGGCACTGCGGATTGCAGCATCAGCGCCGGTTTGGTTACCTGCCGCCTGAGTGCGCATGCCACCGTGCGACATCACAAACAGCACTTTCACCGGCAGCGGCTGCTGGGGAATCTGCGCACGCTGCTTGTTCACTTTCTCGATCAGCGCCTTCGCTTCGGCATCACGATGGAGCGCTTTGCCGATGGTGGCGATCTTTTCCGGGATGGCGTCGAGGCTGGTTTTGCCGGTGACATCCACCACTTTCACGCCAGCGCTCTCGACCTGCTGCAACACCAGCGACGGTTTCGCCAGCTCGCTGGTCAGCACCAGCGTAGGCTTCATCGCCAGAATGCCCTCGGCATTAAGCTGGCGCATATAACCGATATCCGGCAACTTGTTAGCCTGCGCTGGATGCTGGCTGGTGCTGTCGCGCGCCACCAGATCGGCCTGTGCATCTAAGGCATAGATGATTTGCGTCACGTCACCGCCAATAGAGATCACCCGTTCAGCGGCAAATGCCGGCAGCGCCAGCGCGCCCAGCAGTAATAGGGTCAGACGTTTCATGCTGTCGCTCCCAATGCAGTGACTTGCTCACGCCAGCGCGCCTGCTCTGGCGTGCCTTCGCTACGCTGTCCATACAGCTGCGCGATCTGCGTGCCATCGGCAGCAAAGAGTTCGAGGCTGGTGACAAAGCCATCGCCACTCGGTTTGCGCGTCACCCAGCTCTCGGCAATGTGGTCCGCCATCAGGTGCAGCGTGAAGGTTGGGTTGAAGATGTTGACCCAATTGTCCATCGGCATCAGTTTCTCCACCGCACCGGTGAAGATCTGCGTGCAACCCCGGTTGCCGATAAAGATCATGATTTCGTTGCCATCCTGCTGCGCCTGCTCCAGCAGTTGAGCCAGCGAATCGTTGCTGACCTGACGCGCCAGATCGTCCGGCACCGCGTGAAACGCCTGCTGGCGAGAGATATTATGGCGCTTCAGTAAGCCAAAGAACTGATGCACATCGGTGATGGCGCGCCATTCGGCTTCCACTTTATCGGCATCAATGGCGCGGCTGTGTTCCTGCGCGGTGGCAGGTTGTGGATCGAGTGCCGCAGCGGCTTCGATAGTGAACTCAGCGATCAGCGCATCCCATGCCGCCATCTCGGTATTGTCGGTGGTGTAGATTTTCAGTACCGCATCCGCGTGGCGATCAAAAATCTGAATACTTTGACGTTCGCCGCGCGCTGTCTGCTCACGCAGGAAGAAGGCGCTGTGCCACTGTGCCGGGAACAGACGCTGATCGAGCGCACGTGGGTTAAGGATCAGCCCGGCATGTTCGCCGAGGTGCAGGTTTTCATATTTGCCGACCTGCTCATGCACCGCATATTCGTTGCGGGTAATGCTTTTGGTTTCGCCAACGGCTTCCAGTGCCTTTAGCAACGCCGGGAAATCTGCTTTTAACGCTTGCGCATCCTGGCCGACGCGCGCTTCACACAGCTGCGCTTCGCCAATGCCCATCAGGGCCGCCAGATCGCGGGCATACTTCTTCGGATGCTCGCCCTTCAGCGCCAGGTAGTGATCGTAACGTGGGTTCATTGCTCGTGCTCCATGAAAAGGCCCTGCGCGAACGCAGGGCGAAAAAATGATTAGAAGTCGACGTTCACACCGAGTTGGAAGGTGCGGCCTGGCTGAGTTGCCAGTGCGATATCGTTGCGATCCTGTGCGGTATCGCTGGTCATTTCGCGGCTGCTCAGGTAATCCCAATATTTACGATCTGTCAGGTTATACACGCCACCGCTCAGCTTGACGTTCTTAGCCACCTGCCAATAAGCCGTCAGATCGACCATACCGTAACCCGGCACGCGCTCGTAATCGGTGGTGGAATCGGTCAGTGCAGAACCGGTATTGGTATAGCTCTGGCGGTTGGTCGCCGTGGCTTTTTTGCCCTTCACGAAGGTTGCCGTCACAGCAGCACCGTACTCGTTCTGCGGCGCATCCCAACCCAGGCCCAGCACCGCTTTCATTGGCGGTACACTTTCCAGATCGACGTAACGGTCGCCTAGGTAACTCGATTTAGATTTACCTTCGTTATAGCTAAAGGCGAAGCGTGCGCTCAGGCCCTGCACATCTTGATACCAGGTGCCGAAATTCACCTTCCCACTCAACTCAGCACCATAGATATAGGCTTTATCGCGATTCTCTGACTGATAAGTAGTGTAAATGTTGCCTGGAACGTTGGTGAATTTCTCCGGGCTACCGGCACGGGTGTAACGGTTATAGGCAATGAAGTTTTTGTAAGCGTTGTAGTAAACCGCTGTGTTCATCACCACGCCTTCGGTCGGCTGTCCTTTCAGACCCCATTCGAAGTTGTTGCTGGTTTCGGTTTTCAAATCCGGGTTACCAATCAGCGCATATTGCTGACTACCCGCATAGCTGGAACCTAGGTTCCATGAACCATACAGCTGGCTGGCGTTCGGGAATTGTGCGCCGCGCTTGTATTGCAGATAGGTCATCAGTGTTGGCGTGAGCTCATACTGGAATGCCAGTGATGGCAGAACCTGCGTATCGCTATTGCCTGAGCCATAAAGCGTTTCAACTTCTGATTCGGTTAGAACGGTGCTGCCGCTGGTCAGGCTGCTGAGGTTATCAGGCTTGGTATTTTGGTAAGCCACACGTACGCCCGGCACCACCGCAAAGTTGTGGCCATCCAGGTCGAAGTTGATCTTATCCTGCACAAAGCCGCCCAGCGTGTAGCTGCGGCTGTCTGCTTCAGGCTGCATGATTACACTGAAGGTACCAGGCGTCGGTGACTGGCGGAATGGGCGCTCGGTTTTTTCCAGACGTCCATTTAAACCGGCAGTCAGCTCATGACGACCCAGCGTTTTAGCCAGGTTGGTTTCAAAGCCGTAGCTGTCAGTGTTGTAGTCCGAGTAAACCGTTTCATAGGCTGACGCACTCGAAGGCATATAGGTGTTGTCATGCGCTTCGGTGTGCTGCCAGTAGACACGCGTGCTCAGGCTGTCGATGAAGTCGTTGTAAGGCGTGTACTCGTCCGCCAGGCTCAGGCCGAAGCGACGGGTATCGCTCTGCTGCTGTGCGGTGCCGTATACGGTATTGCCTGAAGTATCCCAGCTGTCGTAATGGGTGTGATTGGTTTTATGGTAGAAATCGGCGGTACCGGTGATTTTGTGCGCGTCATTCGGCTCCCACACCACGCTGCCCAGCAGTGCGTCAGAGTGCCAGTTGGCAGGATAGGCGCCACGGCTCGCATCATTGTTTTGCGTTTCCTGGCCATCGCGACGGCTGTAAACAAAGATACCGCGCAGTTCTTGATCGCCTGCTGCGGCAGTGATGCCGTTGTGCCAGCTGCGGTTTGAGGAATCGAAGTCGCTCTGGTAGCCAAAGTAGGTGGTTTTACCGGGATGTAAGTAGTCGTCTGGCGTCTTGTTGCGGAACGATACCGCACCACCAATCGCGGTGTTGGCCTGAGAGACTGAAGTCGCGCCTTTATCAATATCCACGCGACCAAACATGTATGGGTCGATGTAATCGCGGCCAATACCAAAGGTATCCAAACCGGCGCGGCTGACGTAGCTACGGCCAGTGGCATCCGGCAGAGAAACACCGTCAACGTTGATATCGACGCGGTTGCTTTCCAGACCACGGATGTTGTATCCGGTGTAGCCCGCGCGATCAAAACCACTTTTACCTGCAGAAGAGCCGCCGCTTGCACCAGTTGCCGTCACGCCTGGTTCGTAGCGCATGATGGTACCGAAATCATTGCCGCCATCCCGCTGCATATCGGCGGCGGTAATGGTGCTTTTGCTACCGGCTTGTTTCTCCAGCTTCGGCGCAGTTACCGTCATAACCGGCTCTGCACTGGTGGATTTGTCAGAAGATAAAGCAAGTGTCGTGTTGTCGTTGGCTGCATAGCTGCAAGCGGCGTGAATAGCGGAAGACAAAATCGCAACTTTAAACAGACGTTGCTGGGTCATTCCCTGAAAGAGTGAAGACATGCGCGAAATACCTGGTTAATTGTTAGTATTCGCTCACTGGATTGCCGCCAAAAAAACGCGATATGCGTTAATAAACCGTAAAATGTGTGGACTTATTTTATGTAATAAATAATTTCGTCAGGAATGTAATGCAATTGGTAATCATTATCAATAAACTTTACACTAAGATGTATCTTAGACCGCACATTTTGTTAACTTGTTTATAATCAATAATTAAGAAGAGGCGCCTGATGTCGCAAAAACCGGCTGTGACGATTTACTACTGCACTCAATGCAACTGGCTGCTGCGTTCGGCGTGGATGGCGCAGGAACTGCTGCACACTTTTGCCGAAGATTTGAGCGCGGTGACGCTGAAACCTGGTACTGGCGGCGTATTTGAAATCTCGATTGATGGCACGGTGATTTGGGAGCGTAAACAGGAAGGCGGATTCCCGGATGCGGCCGCGCTGAAACAGCGCGTGCGTGATTTCTGCTGGCCGGATCGCGAGTTAGGGCACGTGGATAAGAAGAAGCCCTAAAGAGGGTTTCAATAAGGGCGCCAGGTTGCGCCCATGACAGAAAATCAAAACGTTAATGCCTGTGAGGGTTAACTGCTGGCGATTTTTTCCGTCGCTTCATTCAAAGCGTTAATCACAATTTCCAGCGCCTCAGGAGAAATATCTTCCTGCGACAAACGATGGTTCAGCGTATGCCGAATATGATGAATCGCCTGCTCGACTTCCGGAATACTGCGATTATTCACCAGAATCGCCAGCGAAGTCAGTCGCTCAATAATATTGGCAATATTCTCGCCGTTCTCGGCTAATAATGCGCGACCACCTTCATTGAGTGCGTAGGCTTTACGCGACGCATGCGCATCCACTACGCGGATTGCATCCATCTCTTCGAGCAAAGTGAGGTTAGGATAGATGATGCCAGGGCTGGGGGAGTATTCCCCTTTGGACAGCTCTTCCACTGACTTGATCAGCTCATAGCCATGCGCAGAACCGTTGGCGAGGCAATGCATCATCAACAGGCGGATATCACTGGAATCCAGCATCATTTTCCGGCGCTTTTTACGCCCACCTGCACAGATTGCAAGTTGTGCATTATTGGACTGC